>JACCTI010000357.1 GCA_013812515.1 Chthoniobacterales bacterium | reverse complement strand
GATGCACGTCCGAATGGGATCGCTTTGCATAGTCAGCAGTCCCTTGCCTCTATCGACGTCGCCGATGAGAGGATCAACTTCTCCGGTGAGCCCGTGGAAAACGGGATTGTTGATCCAGGTTTGCTGGACGAATTCAAACTGCCGTTCGATGTCGCTGTTGAGACAGATGAAATGCAGGCCCCGCTCCTTCCCGTCCTCGACCAGTGGATCGGCCGCGCGAGGTCCGTAGGAGCGGCCGCGGCGGAGCAACCGGTGCCGGCGAGTGCGGGCCAGCGCATCCTCCGGATCGTCTCCGAGGGAATCGCGCGGATTAGCGCGGCGCACGTGAGCGCTGAAGGGGCAGGCAAACCCGTGCGGATCGAGCTTCGCGTACTCGAAGTTGTTTTCGTTAGCCAGGTCGGGACGATCCTCACCGGGCGCCTGCACCAACGGAGCGCCGCTTTTCCAAGGTCCGACAAACTTCGCGCCGAGCCGCTCGCGCGCTTTCTCATCGCTCTCTCCATTTGACGTACGAGTGGCCTCATCAAGGAAACGCCAAAAGTCAGCCACATTTTGCGACATCTGGCGAAAGACGAGGTAGGTGCCGTTCCGTCCCAGGTCGCGCCCCCCGCTGGCGTGCTCCGGGAGGAGGCGCTGCGGATCTTCGGCCGCCCCCACCGCGGGGCTATCCGAGGGAATGCCGTACTCATTGCTGTAGCCGAGGATGAATTCACCGGCTTTGATTTGAGTGGCGTGACCTGTCCGTTCCCGTTGTCGTTTTAGGAGACCGCTTCCTTCCACGACCGGCTGTCCGATCCCATCGGCAAATCCGAAGTGCTCCTTGTTGTCTGGATAGCGCTGCGCCGCGAGCGTGGCAATTTCGACGACTCCGTTGGCCGGGATAAGGAGCCGCGCCTTTTCTAGCTGTGCTGTAACGGCCGGTTCGTCTGGTGCGAACAGCATAAGCAGGATATCGACCGAGTTCGTAGGGCCGCCCCACGCCCATGCGGACGGAGCGCTCCCGCGGGTATCGCCTAAAATGCGCGCCCGGTGATCGGATGACATTCCTTCCCGGAAGGCGATCGGGAACGACTCCAAGGCCCCGGAATTCAAACCGAGCTTGAGCAGCCCGCTTTGCGTGAAAGCGACGTTGACCGAGCAGCCTTCTTCTTTGCCTTCCGCAGTGGTGACCTTATCGATGATCGCGGCGAGTCCCCGCCGCGCGGCCGCCGGCTCCTGAACTTGCAGGAGGACATAAAAGGCCCAGTAGAGATGGCTGTAGGAACTCAAGAGGATGCCCTGGATATCTTTTCGTTCTAGGTTTTCCATGGTCCTCTTCCTGCGATCAGAAGCGTTGCAACCACCGTTTCGTTTCGGCCGGACCTAACGAGCGGTATAAGTCTTCGCGAATGGCGCTGTTGTTATCGATCCCCTTCACCGTCAGGTTCGGGTAGGCGCTGTACCAGACGTTAGTGTAAGCCTGCGTTTTTCGCGCAATAGCCTTGAAGCGTTTCTCGTCCCGAGCGCCGCCTAGAACCAGGAAGCGCGTCCGGGGGAAGTTAAGCGTATTGCTCCAGATCCCGGTCAATCCCAGCGCGGCCTTATCGATGAAATCATCGAGATAGTTTTCCCAACTGCCGTCGTAGTTGGTCAGGAAGAGCAAGCGCCGGCCGTCGTCGATCAAGGCCCAATGAGCGAAGTGCAAGCTATCGAGCCCGCTAAGCTTCCCATTCGTCGAAACACGCGCCACCAGATTAGTAAGGTAGAGCACCAGCTTGAGCGTGGTCCGCCGGAATGAGCCCGGCTTGACGTAACACAGGCTGGCCATGTGGTTCTGAACAATGTGATCTTCCGCCGAAGCCAGTCGCTGAATCTGCTCGCGATCAAACACTACGGTCTCCACGGGATCTGAGTTCTCCCGCTGGCGCAAAACCAACACGAAAACGATGACAGCGGGCAGGAGCACGGGCAAAAAAAGCAGCGCGGCTAAGGCCAACTCAGCCAGACTAACCGACGGGAGGAAGCGGCCGAGAACGGTCATGCGTGGTTCGCAGCTGGTCGCCCACTCGGATCCTGGCAGAGCCCGGACGAAATCCTGAATCTTCCGGCGGATCACGCCGGCGGATGGTGCGCCTGAGGCAGCGGCGACCAGTTCATCCAGGTGAACTTCGATACCATCGCGTAGCGCTGATTCCTGGCGAATCTTTTCAGCACTCCGGCCGGTATTCCCGATGTGATACGCGTTCGGACGCACGAGATGCTTCTGCAGATAGGCGCGGATTCCATCGCAGTCTTTTGCACCTTGCGCGTCGTAACCAAGGCAGTGGGCATAAATGCGGTGCAAGCCTTTGCTGGCAATCCGGCACAACTGCTCCAGGTGCGCCTCGGGAGTGCCATCCACGTTATTCTCGAATACGAGGTAGGGCCCGTAGTGATCATCGTGGAATATCACGAGACTTGCGAAGTGCAGCTGAGCGAGCGCAGTGAATGGCAGGTCCGGGTGATTCGTGAGATTGCCGGCGATCTCATGGAGAACAATTTCCAAATCCTGCACCCGCTCAGGATTCACCTTGGTGACGAACGTGAAAACGCTCTGCGTCATCGAGGTTTTGCAACCTAGTCAAACTCCACGAGCATCCCCTCGGGGAAAGGTCCCTCATATTTGACGCAGCCGGCGCGCCCCGGCACGCGCCGAAGGCCGGGCAGGCGCAAGAACGCGGCGACCAGCTCCGGGATCTGCACGCCATTTATGAGATAGCCGAAACAACGATGCATTCCGAAACCGAAATGAAGATATTCCACCTCTCGGTCGATCCGGAATTCGCCTGGCGAAACGAATCCTTCCGGGTCGAACATGGCGGACAATGTCCCGAGCACCATCGTCGTGCCGGCGGGAATCCGGCGCGCGCGGGCTGTCCCTGCTGCAAGCTCTTTCTCGGCCGGGCAAAAGCGAAATACCATGGGCGTCTGTGGATTGAAGCGGCCCGCTTCGTAGGCATAGCGCCTTACCTTTTCGATGTCCCCTTCCAGGGCCGCGGCTCGCGCTGCCTGCAGGACGGCAGGACGCCGCAGCAACTCCTGAAGCGCGAGCGTGACTAGCTTCGAAGTGGTCTCGACCGCGCCCACAATGAGACCGCTCAGATTTCGCCGCACCGTATCGTCATCCAACCAGGGATTCGCCTCGCCTTCCAAACCCAGCAATCGGCCCAGCACATCATCGGGTGGTGTTCCCGACGGAGTCTCGTTTTTGCGTTTCGCGATCACCACGTTCATGTGCGCGCGAAGCTCAGTGCCGGAACGCAGAGCAGCCGAGCGCACGGCCGCGTTGTTGGTTAGATTCAGAAAAACATCGTAGAAGATGTCGCGCAGCCAGCGCATCATCGTCGCCTCATCCGGTCCGGGCATGCCGAAGTACGTTGCCACTACTCGCACCGCGACGATGCGGCCGGAGCGTGGCGATCAGTTCCTCCGCCTGACCAGCCACGAAGCTGCGATGCGTTCGAGATCATCCCGGCGGACCGCTTGGTGCAAGAGACCCGCTTCTCGATCGTACTGCGACGAGCGATCCATCCCGAGAATGAACGGCCCGTCCAACCGATCGATGTTCGCCGCATTGATCTGCGAGACCGTGAAGTCATTATCGCGCGTGAGCACCTCAATTACATCCGCATGGCGGCTTATGACAGCTCGCTTGCCGATCAGAAGGATGGGTTTGAAACGGCGCAGGGATGCGAAGATCGGGCGTAAGACCGCCGAACCTGTCAGGAGCGGGAAAATTCCTGGGAAGCAGAACGTAAGATCACCTCGCAGCCTGGGATTGGTCTTATTCCTAATCCTGGTTTGAGACAATCCTCAATTTGTGCGGTTTCCGCGGCTA
>JACCTI010000355.1 GCA_013812515.1 Chthoniobacterales bacterium | reverse complement strand
ATCGTAATCGAACCACAGCCGCAGCTCTCCGTAACAAATCGCGGAGGGCTTCTCCGCCAGCTCTTCCAGCAGCTGCAACGCGCGATCTTTCTCGCCGGTGCGGCAGTAAATCACCACGACCTTTTCCAGGACAGAAATTCGGTCGAGTGCGTCGCGGCCTTCCGGTGTCAGACTCAGGGCCTGCTCCGCGTTGCGTAACGCCTCCGCTTTGTTGCCGAAGAGTGCATTCACCTCGCCGAACACGATCCAGGCCTTGGCGTCGCCGGGACGCTGTTGCGCGGCCGCTTCTGCATCGAGGCGCGCGTTGCCAAATGAAGCTTGCGCCCGATTCTGATCGCCCTGCGCGAGAGCGATCTGGCCCTCGAAGTAGGTCCTCGATCGAACGTATCCGTTCGAGTCGAACTTCGCCTCGCTAGAAGCAGCCAGCGCTTTCTCGGCTGTCGCATAATCACGTTCCAGAAGGGCTAGATTCATCCGCTGGCGTGCGACGTTGGTAAGATTCGCCTCTGCTTCGGAGCTATAAAGAACCGCGTGAACCGGGCGGAGGTCGGCGCGCCAATACTGGTCGATCCGGGCTCTCTCGTAGCGGACAAGTAAATCGTCCGGTTTCCACGCCAGCACGCCGTCGAGAAGCTTGGCGGCATCGGCAAATCGTCGCTCGCGTGTGAGATTGTTTCGGAATCCCAGAATGATGGCGATGTTACGCGGGTCGAGTTCGAGTGCGCGCTGCAGATTGCGGTTCGAATCTTCTTCACGCCCTTCCCGCCGGTCAATGTAGCCGGTCAGTTCGTAAGCTTCGGCCAGGTTCGGCATGTCGCGGATGACCAGCGCCAGTTCCTTGCGCGCCGTCTCGAAATCCCGAGCTGCGTTATATGCATGCCAGGCGCGGGCGAGATGAACCTCCGCGGAATTCGGTTGCAGCCGGGCCGCGCTCTCGATTGCCTGCTCGGCCATGGCGCGCCGTTCGGAAGTCGGATCATTCCGCATCGAATAGAGCGTGTCATGGACGCGGGCGAGCAGGCACCAGGCGCGCACGAAAGCGGGATCGCGCCTGGTCGCTTGTTCAAGAAGAGTGACAGCTTCGAGGTTGGCCGCGCCGCGGTTACCAAGGTTGCTATAGCTGCGCTCGCGCAATTCCTTGGCCCGCAAATAAAGATCATACGCCTCCATGTCCGAGGTGGAGCGCTCATGCATGGCGGCTTGTTCGCGCGGCGAGAGCTTCGCGCGTAGCTGCGTCACGATGGCGTTCGCAATCTCGCTTTGAATCGCAAAGACATCCGTAAGATCGCGATCGTATTTGTCCGCCCAAAGATGCGTGTCGGTGCGGGCGTCGATCAACTGCGCAGTCACGCGCACCCGCCCCGCCACACGCTGAACACTTCCTTCCAGAACGTTGGCTACACCCAACGCGCGCGCGATCTCGGGGAGATTGCGTTGCTCGCCCGCTTCCCGGTAGCTCATCACACTCGTGCGACTGATGACCTTAAGATCTGCCACTTTCGCGAGGTCGGTGAGGATCTCATCGTGCACGCCGTCGGTGAAGAACGCGTTCTCCTTCTCGGTGCTGAGGTTCGTAAAAGGCAAAACAGCAATGCTTCTCTCAGGAGCGGGCGCTGCTGCGGCGACCGGGGCATTCGTCTGAACCGCAACTGGCCGAGCTTTCCAAGGCGCCCAACGCCAATAACCCGCCACCGCTACCGCGCCAATCAGCACACCAAAAGCCGCAACCAGAACCAGTCGACGATTTACGCGCGGGCCCATCGCAGTTGCTGAATCCTCCGTGCGTTCGAGGCCGCCAGCTCGCCACTCAAATGCCCAGGCCAGCACAAGGGCGACCGGAAAACCGAGCGCCAACAGAATGATCAATGTCTGCAGCACCCAAACAGGAACAGCGAAGGTCGGCAGGACAGTTGTCGCGACCTGCACAACCACCCAACCCGCAACGATGTAGCCAAGCGCCACCCGATAGACGCGCCGGCTCTTGAGTTCCTGAAGGAAGGTCTTCAGTTGTTCTCGCGCGCGAAAGATTCGAGCAAGCGTGCTCCGGTCGCGCCCTCCATCTGCCGACGATGGCCGCATCCCCGGCGGATGCAATCGCAGAGAGGCCGAGACATCGCTCGACTTTCTGCCCGACATGATTATCGCTGATCGATGATGTTGCTTTGCTTGCCGAATTCTCGCCAACGACACGCTCTGCTTGCTCGGATGCGATTGTTTATAGCGCTCACGTTTGCCGCAGCTGCGACAGCGCTTAGCGCCGCGGACAAGGTGGCACCGCTGGTGATCGGCGACACGTTCACGATCGAATCGAAAGCGGTCGGAGAAACGCGGCGAATTAATGTCTATTTGCCGCCGAGTTATGCGGAAGCCGCCGAGCAGCGATTCCCGGTGCTCTACATGCCGGACGGCGGGATTGCGGAGGACTTTCTCCATGTCGCCGGGCTGGTGCAGGTCGGTGTTGGCAATGGGACGATGCGGCCGTTTGTGCTCGTCGGGATCGAGAATACGGAGCGGCGCCGCGACATGACTGGGCCGACGGAGAATGCGGAGGACAAGAAGATCGCGCCGCGGGTTGGTGGGTCGGCGGCGTTCCGGAAGTTCATGCGCGGGGAGCTGATGCCGGAGGTGAAGGCGCGCTATCGCACGACAGATGAAACGGCAATCGTCGGTGAGTCGCTGGCCGGGTTGTTCGTGGTGGAGACTTTTCTGCTCGAGCCGGACTCGTTCGACACCTACATCGCGTTCGATCCGAGTCTTTGGTGGAACTACAACCATTTGCTCGAGGTTGCGCCCGAGCAATTAGGCAAAGCGGCGAAGCTCGAGAAAACGCTCTACTTCGCAGTCAGCAGCGATATGGGCGAGCTCGGCC
>JACCTI010000354.1 GCA_013812515.1 Chthoniobacterales bacterium | reverse complement strand
CTAACAAGGGAACAAGTTTCCGACCCAGAACAGCCCTTGGTTTTCCGCCATAGATCACAACAATAACCTGCACCGGTCGTGTGACTTAGATTGTTTAGGTTTGAATATTTACGGTAAATTACGGTCTTTGGCGTGTGAGGTGGCGTGTCGCAGGCCGACCAAATG
Source organism: Chthoniobacterales bacterium (assembly GCA_013812515.1). Taxonomy (GTDB): domain Bacteria; phylum Verrucomicrobiota; class Verrucomicrobiia; order Chthoniobacterales; family UBA10450; genus JACCTI01. Next base: position 4,892 of record JACCTI010000354.1, on the reverse strand, counting down.
GTTGCGCTGTCGACATGTGCGGCACAGCAGAGGCACGTGCTCCTGTGGATTTTAATCCAGCCGTTCTACCACGGCTGGTCGGACTAAAGCTGGCCTTCGGACAACAGCTTACGGCCTCTCATAATTTCTAACGAAACGTTTTTTTTAAAGCGTGACTTGCGCGCGGAAACGCGAAAGACTCCGTCTGGTCACACCTTCACTCATGAACAAATACATCGCGGAATTCGTCGGAACGTTTTTTCTTGTCCTGACGATCGGCTGCACGGGGATTGGCGCCGGCGCAGCGGTCATCGCTCCGCTCGCGATCGGCGCGGCCCTTATGGTCATGGTTTTCGCTGGCGGCCATATCTCGGGCGGACACTATAACCCAGCGGTCACGCTTGGTGTTTTGATTCGTGGGCGCGTAAAAGCTTCTGACGTTTTCCCTTACATTCTGGCACAACTCGCGGCCGCGGCGGTGGCGGCGATCACGGTGAAATTTCTCCGCGCCGGAATCGTGGTCACGCCGATCGCACCCAAGCTAGGGCCGGCGTTGCTGGCAGAGTTCCTCTTCACCTTCGCCCTGGTCTACGTCGTGCTAAACGCGGCGACCGCTGAAGGAACCTCGGGCAACTCATTCTACGGACTAGCCATTGGGATGACGGTGATGACGGGCGCCTTCGCGGTTGGCGATATTTCCGGGGGCGCCTTTAATCCGGCGGTCGCGGTGGGCATTTCCATCCTGGGTATTGCCGCGTGGAGCAATCTTTGGATTTATCTGCTGGCAGAATTTGCGGCAGCGGTGGTCGCCGCAATGGTTTTTCAAATGATCAATCCGCCCGCTCAGGTTACACCGATCGCCACGGACGAACCGCCGTACGAGACACCGCAGTAATATTTACAGGGCGATAACGGGGACTAACGCGAAAAGCATAAACTTAGAAAACAACCTATGGATATCATAAGCTTACTTATTCAAGCAGTCAGTGGTGCGGTCGGCGGTAACGTCGCCGGCGCGGCGATGAAAGACAATACGCTGGGAGTAATTGGAAATTCCCTCGCCGGAATAGTCGGCGGCGGACTGGGTGGCACCATTCTCCAAGCCGTGATGGGCTCCACTGCGGCCGGCGGTGGCGGAATGGATATGCAAAGCATCCTTGCCAACGTCGGCGGCGGTGGCGTAGGCGGAGCGATTTTGATGGCCATCATCGGCATCATTAAAAATAAGATGGCCAAGACCTAGCCAAACGCTGTCGCAATGACCGACCGGCTTAGGAGAATGCGGCCTAATGGTTTCGGTAAAGCTCATTGCAAGCGGTTTCGCGCTTTTTTGCCGCGATGATCGCGGTAAATTAGGGTCGTAGATTACAAGGCGTCATCGCAGCCGGCGCGCTCTTCATCGGCGACTCTGGCGGCGACTGACAACTCAACGAAAAGCCGGATAGCTCGTGCTGTCCGGCTTTTTTTATTTGCGTCACGACGCGTGATTAGCCAGTTTGCGAGCGCGATAATGCAGGCTTCACGCAAAAATTGCCGCACGTCTTCTACTCGGAATACTGTCACTGCTTCCTGCGAAAGCCATCGCCGTCAGGTCGTCTCTTTGCGGAGCGAGAGTGTCGAGATACGCGCGTAGAAAAGAGCGACTAGCGTCGGGCGGCGCTTCTTTCCCCCATTGTTCAGTCAGAGTGACGCATTGCTGAAACGCCGTGGCGGTCTGTTCGTAATGAGCATGGTCTGAGACCAGAACCCACGCCTTGGATCCGGATTTGGAGCCGCTGTGGGATTCGCTCGCGGCGGATTGGAGTGGCCCGCCGAAGAAACGGGCGCAAAACCGAATGAGCTACTGACCTCTCTTCGGAGGACGGTTACCCATTTTGACTGCCTCCTCCTCGGTCATGTATTTCCCTTGCTTTGTCTTCCCGTAGTAGCGGGAGCCTTCGCGATGGAACACGTGGGACTCGGTATTCACCCACACCATGCCATGGCCACCGCCCGGCACGGGAGCGGCGTTGGCCACCACTTCTGTCGCGTTTCCGTCCGGCATTGGGGTCGTGGCAGCAGCGGGAACCGGGGTGGCGGTTGGCTTGTTGAAGAACCGCCCAAGCATATTCGGTTTGGGCGTCGCGGTTGCCCCCGGAGCGGGCGCGACGGGAGTTACAGCGGGCGTCATCGCCGGCTCAGCCACTGCCGTCGCTTTCTTCCTGTGCGAACGACTCTTTGCAGCGGGAGACTCTGCCGCGGCTGGCGCGCCTGACGCAGCCGGTGAAGCTTCCGCGGTCATCGCCTCGCCTCTTTTACCAGAACGGTGTCGGGACGGCGTCGGGGATAGTGCGGGGGATGGATTCGCAGTCGCAGAGCCAGCGACTGGAGTCGGTGAGGCGTGCGCTTTGCGAGTGCGATGTTTTGCAGGCGAAGGCGAAGCCGCCGGAGACTCGTTAGGGGTGGGTGCTTGAGCGACGGCCCATTCGCTACCAAGCAAACTGATCACTACAGAAAGAACAGTTAAAGGAAGGCGCATAATCCGACGTTAAGACGCGTCCTGATAGAATCAACCTCGGAATTAGTGCCTCTGCGCGATCTCAAGTCGCCGGTCCCCGTTGCCTGGAACAGGAGCTGGAGCAGAATTAGGAATTGCAGGGCGGGCGCGTCGCCTCCCCACTTTTAATCTACCTTTGAACGTCGACAGCCTAGCTGCCGAAACCGCCTAGCTTGCCTTTAAGCATGTCGCCGGCTTGTGCCGCCATTCCGCTGGTATCGCCAGCGAGGGCGGCATCCACCTGGCCTGCGAGCGCGGGTGGTAACTTCGATTTAAGGAAGTCGATCGCCGTCTGCGCGGCTTTTTGAGCGTTCTCTTGGCTGATACCCGTTTTCTGCACAATCAGGTCAATGAGTTGTTCCATTTTATATTCTCGTCCCGCTCGCGAGGAAAGAAAGAGGATTATCCAGCGGATTATTGGGGCTATGCCGGGCGGCATTCGCGAGCAGCTCCCATGCGTTTCGTCCCAATGGCTGCCGTGCGAGGATGAATAATTGACCGGCGCAGTTGCATTGGGCGGCTAAACCAGGCACGAAGATGCAATCCCCCTGAAGCGCGAACTTTCCAATCGGCGGGGACGCGGCCTGTTTTAGGATTAGAGAAGCCCAATTTCATCGGTAAACCTTTATAAATGCTAATACTTACGCTGGCTTGTGGCGTGGTAAGACTCCGACTGGGGCGTTGCCGTCCGGTGCGTTCGCGTGGAGAATGCGTTTCAAGGGATTGCCCAACCTCCGAAGCGAGGGAGTTAGCTTAAGGGCTAACCTCGAAATAGCTGCCACTCTTTACCATCTAATTCGGAACCGGCGTCCGTCGTCCATAACGCCTTCGCCACTGCCGTGCATCACATCCGCGTCGCTGCCCCATTTTCTGAGCGTCTTGATCGCTTCCTCACGGATCGCGACTCGCATTTCTAACAACGGGCGCTTCGCCATGATGAAACATTCGGCTTAACTGCGCCGCGATTCAAACGCGACGACTTTCTTCACATCGCCCGCTGGAGCGATCGCCCAGTAACGCGCAGCTTCTTTCGGCTTTACGACCTCGCGGTAATGCGCAAACACCATCTGCGGGCTGTTTCCCATTTCCAGGCTAACGCGTGCGGCGTCGTGGCACTGCGCCAACCGATATGAACCGTAGCTGTGTCGCATCGCGTTCTGTGGCCATTTCTGGAAGCCTGCGCGAGTCTTTACGGCGTCGAATCGAGTACGGAGAGCGTCGGGGGCAACGGGCCCGCGAAGTTCCGCGAATGGGCGAATCCAAGCAGCCAGGTTGTCTGAGATCGGCACCAAGCGCCGTTTCGCAGTTTTCGCCTTCGCGGCCGTAACTTCAAGGTGCCCGGATTCGAAATCGACTTCCGACCAATCGAGTTTCTGCACTTCGGAAGCACGGAGTCCCGCGAAGAGGGAGATCGCCACATATGGCAGCATCGCGCCGTCGCACGCGCTAAGTAGCGCGCCGGCTTGGCCAACGCTGAGAATCTCGACGGGTTTATCGATCGCCTTTGCGCGCTCGGTTTTTCTCGCCTCGTTGGTCAAGCAGTAGCCGTGCTTTTCGCAGTAGGAAAAAAGGGTGCGCAGATCGCGCCGGAATGTATTGCGCGTACCGGCGGCAACCGGAAGAGCAGCGAGCCACTGGTCGATTTGTCGCGCGGTGACCGTGCCGATCGTCGACGTGGAGAAATCCTTCGCAAACCTGCTCAGGCGCAACCGCAAGTCCCGGCAATATCGCTCGCTCAGGCCAAGTCTTTTGCGGGATGCGATCAATCGCTCCATCGCCTCTGCGACGCTGATCGAGTTCTCCCCTGCCTGAAGATGCGCGAGGAAAAACCCCGCGGCGTCGGTGAGGGTGTGACCAACCGCGGCGAGTTTACCGGCGCACTGGACCGCTTCTGCTCGCAGGGCATCGGAGATCGAAAACGCAGCGGTGCCGTAATTCGCTTGCTGAATCTTCGCGGATTGCAGAAACGTTTCTGCTTCCCGCTTGCCTTCGGGCGTGAATTTGAAAAAGCGGCGCGTTCTCCCGCCGCCCAGTTTCGGAATGGTTACGCAGTGATAAAGCTGCCTCGTTCGTCCTCGCTTGATTCGGGCTTTTGTTAGCGAAGCGTGGTGTTGCGCATGATGACGCGAAGATACGAAACCGAGGCGTATTTGTCAACCAAATGGCCGTTACCTAGGTAAAACGACGCCTTTTTAAGGCGTTGGTTGTGGGTTCGAGTCCCACCCAACACAGAGCCAAAGCCGTCGATCACGGTCATTTTTGGGCGGCCGTTCGAAGGGCGCAAAGGACAGTTCAATTCCGATTCCACAGTATGATCAATCCGAACGGTGAAGATTTTACAAAAGACAACCCGCTGCCCAGTCCGATGCAGCCGGGC
>JACCTI010000327.1 GCA_013812515.1 Chthoniobacterales bacterium | reverse complement strand
ACTCACGGCAGGCGAACTGAACAAGACCGAATGGATTGCCGTCGATCTGCGCGGGATTCTTTGTCTCAGGCGCACCTCGACCGAAGGGAAAGACGCCCGCTTCGATCCACCGCAGATGGTCGTTCCGCTACCGTTGAAGGCGAATTCCACATGGGAGCTCGACGACTCGGTCCCTGGAACGGAGATGCATCAAAGATGGAGCGTTGCAGGCGAGGAGGAGGTCGACGTTCCGGCCGGAAAGTTCAAGGCCTTCCGATTGCATTGCGAGCAATCGTGGCCGCTCTCGATATCGGTTGACCGGTGGTTTACGCCGGGAACGGGGATTGTTAAGGAAGTCACAGCCACGTACGGACCCACTGGTCGTCTCCTGAATTCCTCAACCAGGTCGTTAACGAAATTTTCGTTCGCTGCTGCGACACCAACACCAAATCCGACACTGACACCAACCCCGATTCCGGCCTCGCTGGCAGACGACGGCCATGCTCAGAAGACTCTGATTACGCCGGCTCTCGCCTCGCCGGCCCCGGCGCTGCGGATCAAATTGGAAGTGACGAAGCATCGCGATGGTCCAGTCGTTACGGAGTTCAAGTCGGATGTGACAAACATCTTCGTGCAGTGGACGGGCGAGAACCTGCCTGTCGATTTCGACGCGCGCGTCGCCTGGATCGCCGAAGACGTGGGCGACGTCGCGCCGCCCAACTTCATTGTCGATCAAATGGTGACGACGATCGCCCGACCTGAATTTGGAGCACGCTTCACCCTCTCGCGGCCAAGAGACGGGTGGGCACCCGGCCGATACCGCGTCGAGTTGTATCTGGAAGAGGAGTTGGTCGGCACCGTAAAGGTGACGATCGAGGACTGACGTGATGTGTGGGAGGGCAGATGGTTTGTGGCATGTCCTGCCGAGAGACAACGTGAACAAAGTATCGTGGGGCCGGTGTTGAAAATGCCGTGGCAGGCCGCTAATTCCCGCCGGGACTTCTTACCGGCTTGCATGAAGGTGCGTCCTCGTTCCCTGCTTCGCACATGATCACGTTCTATTCTCCCGGTGTTCCGGCGGTCACTCTGAGCGAGCCCGCACACTGCGCGGAACTGACACGCGCCGCGATCTGGATCGACGTGCTCGAGCCAACGGCGGATGAGGAGCAAGTGCTCGAAGCAGCGCTCGGGATCGACGTGCCGACGCGCGAAGAAATACAGGAAATCGAGCTTTCGAGCCGGCTTTACGAAGAGAACGGCGTCTTGTTCATGACGGGCACTGTTCTCACCCATGCTGATACGAGCACGCCGCAGAGCTCTACCGTCACCTTCGTGCTCGCACGCGACAAGCTGGTGACGCTGCGCTACGCGGATCCGGTGCCCTTCCACGTTTTCGCGAAAAAACGCGAGGCGAACCTCCAGCGTTACCAGACGAACACGCAGTTTCTCGGCGGCATCGTTGACGCCATCATCGAGCGTATCGCGGATATTTTGGAGGCAGTCGGCGCGAAGCTCGACGGCATTTCTGTGAAAGTCTTTGCGCCGGAACAGTGCGAGAACGGAGAGGTGATCCACCGCAGCTTGCGACGGAGCGCGCACGGCTATGCGCGTAAGAAGCGACAGCGAGATTATGTTGAAATTCTGCGCCGCATTGGCGGGGTGAGCGACCTGGTCTCGCGCGCACGGGAGAGCCTCGTTAGCTTCACCCGCCTGGTTGCCTTTTATCACGAAGCGCGGAAGGAAAACGCCGTGACGCGCGAATCGCTGGCGCACTTGAAGACGATTACGGGCGATCTCGCTTCGCTCAGCGATCACGCCACCTTCCTAGGAACGAAGGTGAGCTTCCTGCTCGATGCCACGCTCGGCATGATCAACAACGAGCAGAACGCGATAATAAAGATTCTTTCCGTGGCTGCGCTCGTCTTTCTCCCACCGACTATGGTTGCAGGCATTTACGGCATGAACTTCGAGCACATGCCGGAGTTGAAGTGGGTGCACGGCTATCCCATCGCTGTAGTGCTGATGGTGCTTTCCGCGGTGGTGCCGTATCTTTTCTTCAAGCGTCGCGGTTGGCTGTAGGCAATCATCTCCGTGGAATTGTTTACCGCGGCTGTGATATTCTGGCGGGATGAAGCGCAGGGGTTTTTGGGTGCTGAACGCGATGCTCGCGGGGAGCATTTGCGCGGCCGAAGACGCACTGCCGCATGATCCCGCGGAGGCGCTTGAGATTGAGCCTCCAGTCCTGATTCAGAGTCGCGCCGCGGATGGCACATTGGTCGTGAACGGTGCTGGGACGCTAACGGGTCCGGAACTGGAGCTGACACAGCTCGAGAAGGATTTGAACCGCGCAAAGCGAAATGCCGATGGCGGCGAACGTCTCTACCGCAGCGGCATCATCGCGAAGGTGGATGCGGAAGCGCGCACGTTGAAGGTTGTTCAACTGGAAGCGAAGCTGGCCGAGGCGCGGCTCGCGGAAGCAAAACGCAAGGCCGGGTCAGGGCCGAATTCTGCAAGTGCGGATTTGGCAATCGAGACGACGGACCTGGTGGTGATGCAAGCGGCCGCAATCGCGCAACGTGCCGCGGAAGAACGCAAGCGGGCGGAGCTCGAAGCCGCTCTACGGAATTTGCAGCGGCAGCAGAAGTTGCTGGCGCTCGGCAGTGGCAGGAAAGCCGATGTGAAGCGGGCGGAGCAAAAGCTCGCGGAATTGCAACCTTCCGGGCAGAACTAAACGCGCGCTCTGCGGTAGCGTTCTGCGATCCCTTTCGTGAAACAGATTTTCGCATCTCTGCTCCTTTCCATGGCCGCGGTTGTCGCACAGGACGTTCCGCTCAAGACCGTGGAAGACCGCGTGGCTGAGTACGGGGACGCTGTGCGCGAGCGGCTGGAGCCACCCCTCCGCGCTGCGGGTCTTCCGTATCCCACCGGAGAGGGTCACGCTTGTTGGACTGAAGCAGGAGCGCGTCGTGCAGGTATATGCAGGCGGCGCGGAGGGCGAGTCTCGCTTCCTTTGCGCTTATCCGGTCCTTGCCGCCAGTGGGACACTCGGACCGAAGCTGCGCGAAGGTGATCGCCAGGTTCCGGAAGGTGTCTATCCCATTCGCGAACTGAATCCCAACAGCCTTTACCATCTCAGTTTGTGGATCGGTTACCCAAACGAGTTCGATCTCGTGCATGCCGCGGAAGAGGGCCGGACCGAACCGGGCGGAGAAATCATGATCCACGGCGGAGCAGAATCGCGAGGCTGCCTCGCGGTCGGCGATCTCGCGGCGGAGGATCTATTCGTTCTCGCCGCTCTTGCCGGCATCGACAAGGTGAC
>JACCTI010000323.1 GCA_013812515.1 Chthoniobacterales bacterium | reverse complement strand
CGCTTGGCTCGATCGCAACGTCGCTCAGTCTGAAGGTCGCAGGCCGAGACAAGGACGCGCTCTTCGTCGGCCAGTGGGCGCCGACCTTCCTGCTTCTCGGACTTTACAATAAGCTCGTGAAGCAGCTGGGCTCAGACCGAACAGAAAATCGCGTTTAGGCGCGCTTTTCTTCCGCCTCGGACAGCCGTTGTCCGCCCGTTCTGCTAACGTGGAGGGGTGGCGCAAACGGTCCTTAAGTCCGGTGCAGGCGCGGGCAGGGTAGGGCAAATGCCTCCCGGCTCGCGCTTGTATCTGTACACCAGCAATCGGCTGGAGTTCCTCTCTGCCCAGGTCGCGCAGGTCTTCGCTACGCCCCTCAGCGCGACGCTCAAGCCGGAGATAGTTGTCGTACAAAACCTCGGAGTGGCCCGATGGCTGACGCAGCAACTCGCCCTCCGCCAGCGCATTTGCGCGAACATCGCGTTCCTGTTTCCGCAGAAATTTGTCGCGGGCCTCTTCGACGAAGCGCTGCCTGGCCGCGCCGTGGGCAGGTTCTACGAGCGCGAGATTCTGACCTGGCGAATCATGAAGCTGCTCCCGCCGCTCCTCGCGCGGTCGGAGTTTGAGACCTTGCGCCGCTACGTCGAGCAAACGCGGGCGGAGTTGCGGCTTTTCCAACTCGCGGGCAAGATCGCCAGCTCTTTCGACCAATACGTCGCGTTCCGGCCGCGCCTGATCCTTGATTGGGAAAGTGGGGCTGGCGACGACTGGCAGGCAATTCTTTGGCGCGAAGTGACAAGCTCCGCACCCGGCTTGCATCCGCCGGCGCTAGCCAAGGAATTCAGCGCTGCCTTGCGCATTGGCGCCGCGCGTCTGCCGGAACGTGTTTCGTTCTTCGGCATCTCGACCTTGCCGCCGCTTTACGTCGAGTTGTTGCAGGAGATCGCGCAGCACACCGAGGTGCACCTCTTCGTAATGCAGCCAACACCGGAATGGTGGAGCGACATCCGCTCGGAACGCGAAGAACTTCGTCTCCGCAAAAAGTCGCCGGCCAACGCGCAACTGCATCTGCAGTTCGAGCGCGGCAATCCTCTCCTCGCCTCCTGGGGAAAAGTCGGCCGCGAGTTCCTCGAGATCGTGAGCGACCTCACCCCCGCGCGCGAGCACGATCGGACTCAGGAGCCGAAAGGCGACACCGCCCTGGCGCACATCCAGCGCGACATCTTCCGGCTCGAGAACATGAGGCGTTCACCCGCGCCTAACGAGCAACCTCTGCAATTCCATTCCTGCCACAGCGAGATGCGCGAGATGGAAGTGCTGCACGATCAACTCCTCGCTCTCTTCGAAGCCCACCCGGACCTGAAGCCGCACGACATCATCGTCATGGCGCCAGACATCTCCGTCTATGCGCCCTTCATCGAGGCGGTCTTCGACACCTCACCGGAGGAGCAGCACATTCCGTTCAGCATCTCCGATCGCGGCGCACGCGCGGAGAACGGCATCATCGACACCTTCCTGCTCATCCTCGAAAGCGCCGGCAGCCGCTTCACCGCCAGCAGCGTCATGAGCATCCTCGAGTCGCTCCCTCTTCAACGCCGCTTCTGTCTGGCTGCCGGTGACCTCGAGACGGTTCGTACCTGGATCGCAAAAACGGGCATCCGCTGGGGCATGGATGCGGCACATCGCGCTCAGTTCGACCTGCCCGAGTTCCATGAGAACAGCTGGCGCTACGGCCTGGACCGCCTCCTTCTCGGTTATGCCACACCGGCGCACGGCGAGCACCTCTTCGACGGCATCCTCGCCTTCGACGAGGTGGAAGGCAGCCTCGCGGAAACGCTCGGCAACTTCGCCGAATTCGTGGAGACGCTCTTCGCGACCGCGTCCGACGTGAAGCAGCCGCGCACCTTATCCGCCTGGGAGGTGATGCTGCGGGAAATCACCGCGCATTTTTTCGAGGCCGATAACGAACGCGAAGTCGAGATGCGCCAGCTTCGCCGCGTGCTGGAGTCACTCCGCGATTTCGATTACGACGAACTCGTCACGCTCGACGTTCTGCTCGCGCATCTCGAGCAGGCGCTCGACACCACCGAGAGCGGCTCCAGGTTTCTGGCCGGTCGCGTGACCTTCTGCGCGCTCAAACCGATGCGCACCGTGCCGTTCCGCGTCGTCTGCCTCGTCGGCATGAACGATACTGCCTACCCGCGGCACAACACCGCGCCCGCCTTTGATCTGATCGCGCAGAATCCGCAACGCGGCGATCGCAACACGCGTGACGATGATCGCTACCTCTTCTTCGAGGCGCTCCTCTCCGCGCGCGAGGTTTTTTACATCAGCTACATCGGGCAATCGATCCGCGACAATAGCAAGATCCCACCCAGCGTTCTCGTTAGCGAGCTGCTCGATTACACCGGCGGCACTGTCACGCAGCATCGCTTGCAGCCGTTTAACGCGGATTATTTCGACCAGAGGCACGCGCTTTTCAGCTACAGCGCGGAGAACTGTGCGGCGAGCGAAGTGGCATTAGCCAGCCGCACCACGCCGCATCCTTTCATCGTTCAGCCGATTGCCCAACCGGAAGAGGAATGGCGTCGCCTCGATGCCTCGCAGCTCATCAACTTCTTCGGCCATCCCGCCAGGTTCTTCATCAAGGAGCGACTCCAGATTCGTCCCCCGAAGGAAGATGCACTGCTGGAAGACAGCGAGCCCACGGAGCTGCACCAGCTCGCGAAATACAGCCTCCAACAGGAGCTGCTGGCGCGGGCCGTTACGGGCGAACCGTTCGAACCGTTGCTGCCGATCATTCGCGCACGCGGAGAGCTGCCGCCCGGTCACGCGGGGGAAGCAAAGCTGCGCGGCCTGTGCGAAGCCGCGGAGGATTTTGCGGCACTCGTTAGGCAACATCTCCCGATTGAGACCGCCGCGCCCTACGAAGCACAGCTCGCGATCGGTCAGTTCGAACTCAGTGCTCGCCTCGACAATCTCCGCGAAGGCCAGCTCGTCCGTTACCGTCTGACAACGCGAAAGCCGAAGGACCTGCTGCGGATTTGGATCGAACACCTGGTTATCAACTGCGACCGCGCGACCAAGTCGCTCCTCATCACAGCCGACAAGAACAGCCAGCCCGTCCTGGAACCTTTCGCGGCGCTAGACTCGAAGACGGCACGCGAGGAGTTGCACAAACTGCTCGAGCTCTACTGGCGCGGCCTGCGCGAACCAATTCGCCTCTACCCGAAAACGTCGCTGCTTTTTGTCGAGAAGGAGCTGAAGCCGTCGCGCAACTCGACGCCACTCGAGGCCGCGTGGAAGAAGTGGTATTGCCGGCCGGAGCAATGGGAAGCGGACCGTGGTGAGCCACCCGAGTCCACCGACGATTACTTTTACCTCGCCTTCCGTCATGTGGAGGATCCGCTGGACGAGGAATTTCAACGCATCGCGCGCGCTGTTTTTCGTCCTCCGCTGGAGGCGCGGCAAGAGAGCGAATGAAAACGCGAGAGAGATTTGACCTGCTTGAGACGGCAATCGGCCACGACGCGATGCTGATCGAAGCGAGCGCCGGAACGGGGAAGACGTTCACGATTGCGTTTCTCGTTCTCCGCCTCCTTCTGGAACGGCCGGAGCTCACAATCGATCGCATCCTGGTCACCACGTTCACCGAACTCGCGACGGCCGAACTCCGCGGCCGGATCCGTGAGCGCCTACGCGAAGCGCTCGCGGCATTCCGAGGCGAACAATCCACTGACGAGCTGCTCCTGAAACTGCGCGCGAACCACCGTGATCATCGCACCGCGACCACCGGGCTCGAAGCAGCGCTGGTCAACTTTGATGAGGCGCCGATCTACACCATCCACGGCTTCTGCCAGCGCGTCCTCGCGGAGCGGGCCTTCGAAAGTGCGACCCTATTCGACGCCGAACTGCTCACCAACCAGCGCGAGTTGCTTCGCGAAATCGTCGATGACTTTTGGCGCACCCATTTCTACACGGGCGAGCGGTTGCCCGCCTTGCTGGCCTTGCGCGGGAAGATCACAACCAAGCAGCTCTTCACCAACATTGAGGAGCTGACGAAAAATCCCCGACTAGTCGTTAGGCCGGCAAAGTTCCGCGCGTATTCCGACATTGCCGCCGAGATCGCGAAGACGCTGTCTGCCCTGCGCAAGGATTGGGGGCGGGAGAGAGCGAGTCTTTACGATCTCTTCAGCCAGACGGACTGGGCGAAGGGCGATCACAAGGACAGCGCCTACATGAAGCTGCTGCTCGGCCATCTCGAGCTCTGCCTGGCGGACGAGAGCGGGAGTCTCGAGCAACTGGAGTGCATCGAGAAGTTTGCCACCAGCGCGGTGCACAAGAACACGCGCGCTGGTCAGCAAAAGCCACAGCATCGCGTTTTTGCTCGTTGCGAAGAGATCGTCGGATTGACGGCAGAACTCTGCGCCGCCTTGCGCGCGGAATTCTTTCGCTATGCCCGGGAGCAACTCCGCGCGCGCAAGCTCACTCGCAATGTCATTTCCTACGAAGATCTCCTCACGCGTCTCGATGACGCGCTCAAGGGCGCGGGCGGTGACGAGCTGGCTGCGTCCATTCGCGGACGTTATCACGTGGCATTGATCGACGAATTTCAGGACACCGATCCCGTGCAGTATTCCATCTTCGCGCGCATCTACCGTGGGAGCAGCGCGCCGGTGGCGTTCATTGGCGACCCGAAGCAGGCGATCTACGCCTTTCGCGGCGCGGACGTCTTCACCTACGTAAACGCGGCCCGAGAGACGCCGCGGAAGTTCACGCTCACGGCCAACTGGCGTTCCGAGAGCCGGCTGGTGAACGCAGTCAACAGCATCTTCTCGCGGCAAGCCGATGCATTTCTGCTCGATGAAATCCAATTCGTCCCGATCACCCCCGGCGCGCACGCCGATGAGAGGCCACTTCTCGTTAGGGGCAAACCGGAGCCGCCCTTCCACCTCTGGACCTCGAGCGAAGAAGAGGAGCTGCCCGATCGCGTCGCTTCGGAAATCGTCCGACTTCTGGGCAGCGACGCCACTATCGGCAACGACAAACTTGAGCCGCGCCACATCGCGGTGCTGGCGAGCACAAACGCGCAGGCTGCGGGCGTGCAAGACGCACTCCGGGCCCGGCGCGTGCCGACCGTGCTCTACAGCAGCGCGAATATCTTCCACTCGCGGGAGGCGCAGGAGCTGCGCGACCTCCTTGCCGCAGTCGTGCAGCCCGGCAATGAGCGACTCATCCGGGCCGCATTGTGCACGGATTCGTTAGGCTGGACCGGGAATGACCTCGACGAATTCTCGCGCGACGAATCCCGCTGGGAGACTGAGCTGCTCCGCTTCCAGCAGCATCACGAGATCTGGCGCGACCGCGGATTCATCCAGATGCTCCGCCAACTCGCGTCCAGCCACAGGGTGCGCCAGCGTCTGCTCAGCTATCCTGACGGCGAACGGCGCCTGACAAATTTTCTGCATCTCGCCGAGCTGCTCCACACCGCGTGCGTCGAGCATCGCCTCGGCATGAACGGCGTCCTAAAGTGGCTGGGCCAGCAGATGCAGGGCACGCCGTCTGCAGATCGCGAGGAGCACGAGCTCCGGCTCGAGAGCGATGAGAAGGCGGTGCGCATCATCACGGTGCACAAGAGCAAAGGGCTCGAGTTCGACGTGGTCTTCTGCCCCTTCGTCTGGTGGAACGGAGCGACGCGGGCCGCCTTTCACGATCCCGATGCGGACTGGCGGCTGACGCTCGATCTCAGCGATCGCGACGCGCACAAAGCGGAGCGCGAACGCGAAGCATTGGCAGAAAACGTGCGGCAATTCTACGTCGCGCTGACGCGGGCAAAGCACCGTTGCACGATGGTCTGGCGCGCGGGCGAGAAGCCGGAGAAATCAGCCTGCGCCCGGCTGCTCGGCGGTGGTGCGCAGCCGGAGATCACAAACGGCGCAGACATCATGGTCGCGCCGCTGCCCGACGCAACCGCCAAGTCTTACGCCAGCGGACCGGAGCAAGCGCGTTCCCTCCAGCCGCGTGTTTTCAGCGGCAAGATCGATCGCACCTGGGGGATTTCGAGTTTCAGCAAATTAATCAGCGGCCGCGAAGCGGATCATTCTTTCGATGAGGGTCTGCCGGTCGAGCATGCGACTTCCCCTACGGAGGGGCTGCCGTGGCAAGGGATTCACGCGTTTCCGCGTGGAATGCGCGCCGGCACGTGTCTGCACGAAATCATCGAGCAGGTGAACTTTGATCGCCTGACGAATGCGGCGGAGATCGTGGAACGAAAACTCCGCGGCTATGGCATCGACGGCTTCGAGGACGTCGTAATGGAAAATGTGCGTGCGCTCGCCACACTGCCGCTGCTCGATTTCACTCTCGCCGAGACGAAGGAGACCACGCGCATCCCGGAGCTTGAGTTCTCATATCCGATCAACGAGTTCACCAGCACGAAACTTGGGCGTGTGCTCGGCGAGAGAGTTCCGCTCCGCATTGATCGCCTGCAGTTTTCGCCCGTGAGCGGCTTCATGAATGGCTTCATCGATCTGATCTTCGAACACGAGGAGCGGTTCTACTTCATCGATTGGAAATCGAATTGGCTGGGGCCGGATCTCCGCGCCTATCACGCGGCTGCCATTGCCGCCGAGATGCAGCGCAACTTCTATACGCTGCAGCTCTGCCTCTACTCGGTCGCGCTGCATCGCTACCTCCGGGTGCGGAAACCCAGCTACGATTTCGAGCAGCATTTCGGTGGCGCGTTTTACATCTTCCTGCGCGGGATTGATCCGGCACAACCGAGCCATGGTGTGCACCATCAGCGACTCGACCGCGCCCTGGTGGAGCAACTCAGCGAGGTGTTCGACTGATGAATGAGGAGACGAATTTCACCGCGCTCGATCGGCAGTTCGGGGCTTTTGTGGAACGGCTGCACGGTTCGCCTGCTCCCGACCTGCGACACGCCGCCATGCTGGTCAGCCGTCGTCGTGCCGAAGGTCACATCTGCGTCCCGGTGGAAGATCTTCCCGCGCCCGTGCGCGCGAGCAAAGTGGTCGCCGCGCCGGGTGAATTTGCGCCGCTCGTTTTAGATGGTCGGCGGCTCTATCTGCGTCGCTATTGGGAATACGAGCAGCAGCTCGCGCGCGGCATTCGCAAACGTGCCGCCGGTCGATCGCCCGCCCGCACCACGAAAATTGGCGATCGTCAGCAGCTCGCCGCAACCAACGCCGCCACGCGCAATTTCTTTGTCATCACCGGCGCTCCGGGCACAGGAAAAACGCACTCCGTCCTGACTATCCTCGCGCTGCTGGAGCAACAGCCCGGTGCTGCCGAATTGAAGATTGCGCTCGCCGCCCCGACCGGGAAAGCGGCTGCGCGTTTAACCGAATCGCTGCGCACTGCGGTAAAACCACATGAAGCCACCACGATTCATCGGCTCCTCGGCACGATCCCGGATTCACCATATTTCCGTCACAACGCGGAGCGTCCACTCACGGCCAACGTCGTGATCGTTGATGAAGCCTCCATGATCGATCTCGCGCTGATGGCGAAACTTTTCGCGGCCGTGCCGCTTACTTCGCGTTTGATCCTGCTCGGAGATCGCGATCAGCTGGCATCGGTCGAAGCCGGCAACGTGCTCGCCGATATCTGCGCTGCGGCGGAGACCGCGCCGGCGGGTTCGGCGTTGCGCGACAGTGTCGTGGAGTTGAACCAGAACTATCGCTTTGCGGAAGGCGCCGGCATTTACACTTTGAGCAGCGCGGTCAACAAAGGCCACGCGGATGCTGCGGTAGTCGCGTTAAAGCGCGAGCACGACGCGGAAATATCCTGGCGCTCCACTCCGTCAACCGCCGATCTTTCGCGCGCCTTGCGCGATCCGATCTTGAACGGTTTTCCTCCCTACATCGAAGCGAAAAGTCCGGCAGACGCGCTCGCCGCGCTGCAAAGATTCCGAGTTCTCTGCGCGGTGCGCCAGGGGCCGTTCGGCGTCGAAAATCTGAACTCGTTAGCCGAAGAAATCCTGGCGGACGCCGGCCTGCTCGTGCCCCGTGCTGGCTGGTATCACGGCCAGCCGGTCATGATCACGCGCAACGACCACAACCTCGCCCTCTTCAATGGCGACACCGGGATCATTCTGCGGGATGGCGAAAGCCACGACGAGCTGCGCGCGTTCTTCATCTCGGCGGAAGGAAAACTGCGGCGCTTCCTGCCGTCCCGTCTCCCTATCCACGAGACGGCATTCGCGCTCACTGTGCACAAAAGCCAGGGCTCCGAGTTCGATCGCCTCCTCCTCGTGCTGCCGGAAAAAGACAGTCCGGTGCTCACCCGCGAGCTGCTCTACACTGCCATCACGCGCGCACGTTCAAGCGCTGAGATCTGGTGTAATGAGGAGATCTTTCGCGCGGCGGTCGGACGGCGGACCGTGCGCCATTCCGGCCTGCGCGACGCACTCAGCGCCAGCGTGCCGACGCCGAAGTAGCCGTTGGGATTTTGATTGAAAATGCGAGGTCTGATGCAGAATAGGCCGATGCGTCGCGAAGGACTGTTTCTCGTTCTTCTGCTCGCGTGCGCAGGGTGCGGAAGTGCGCATGCCCAAAAAACGCTCAGCCTCGCCGACGCGCTTGCACTCGCGAAGAAGCAGAACCCGGAAATCCTGATTGCACGCAAACAGGTCGAAGCCGCGCGAGGGGGCGTGGTCGAGGCGCGCTCCGGTTACCTGCCCGCAGTGGTTTCGAGCGGGTTGCTGCGGAAACGCGAGCGCCAGGAAGCGTCACGTCTGCGCGACGATGATTACAACGCATCGCTCCGCGTCGTGCAGAATGTCTATACGGCCGGGGAAATCAAAGGACGTCTCGCGATTGCGCGTCTAACGGAGGAGAAGCGTTCCCTGGAATCCTCCGCGGTGGAGCAGCGCGTGGAGATGGACCTTCGCGTCGCATATTACGATCTCCTCCTGAATCGCGCGAAGATCGAAGTGCGGGAGCAAGCCGTTGGCGTGATGCGCGAGGAACTGAAAGCCGAAGAGGAACGCTTCGCCGCCGGGACCGTCGGTGAATTGAATGTGCGCCGTGCGGAGGTTTCGCTCGCAAATGAGCAGCCCGAGTTATTCGAGGCGCAGACCCGCATGCAGAATTCTTATCTGCGCATCAACGAGCTCTGTGGGATTCCCAGCAGCACAAGGTCACGAGCGCCCACTTTTCAACCAGCCGGGCGCTTGGAATTTCAACCGCGCCGGCCCGATCTCACTGAATGCCTGGCGCGCGCCGCGGCCCTGCGTCCTGAGATCAAATCGCGACAGCTTGATGTCGCGATTGAGGACGAGCAGTTAATCGTCGATCGGAGCGAGCTGCGACCGCGCGTGGAAG
>JACCTI010000314.1 GCA_013812515.1 Chthoniobacterales bacterium | reverse complement strand
GTGGTGTGATGCTGGCAGCGGCTTGCATCGTGGCGCTGGCCGCCTTTTTCAGCTCATGGCGCGGACCATTCCGACCCGCAGCTTCCATGGCCGATTACCGAGACGAGATGGTGAGCTTCGTCAAAGTAGCCCCGACGCTTGAGATGGAATCGTCCGACATGGGACACATAAAGCAGTTCCTCGCAAAGGCCGAAGCACCCGCGCAATTCACGGTGCCTAAAAAGCTGCAGAATTACGACCCAATCGGCTGTCGTGTATTGCGCTTCCGAGGACAGGATGTGTCGTTAGTCTGCTTCAAACTCGGCGACGACAAACTCGCGCACCTCTTCGTCACAAATCCAAAGACGGTCCGGACCGACGGACGCGCGTCAGCTCCGGTGTTCGCAGAAGAGGATGGATGGATGACGGCGACATGGACAGAAGACGGACAGGCTTATCTGCTCGCCGTAAAAGGCGACCGCGCCGCGGCGGAGAAGTTCCTGGAAACTTCCTGATCCCAGCTCGAAACCCACCATGGCCACGCCTCGGAAAACTGCACGTCGTAGAACCGCGTCCGCAACTATTCAGCGCGAGGCGAGGAGCTTATTCGAAGGCTACTCGAAAACACCGCGGCCACTCGGCGGCTACGCGGCGCTGGTCGCCGTTTTCACCGTCGGCTTAGCCGGCGCATTCGCCGCAACTCAAGAAAACGAAGACGAATTGCCGAAGCTGAGTTGGAGCGATCTCCTGCTGTTCGGAATTGCGACTCACAAGCTCAGCCGCATCGCTACAAAGGATCTCGTGACGAGCCCATTCCGTGCGCCGTTTGTGAAGTTCAAGAAGTCTGCCGGCGCCGGGGAAGTGGAAGAAGAAGCGCGCGGCGAAGGTCTGCAGGAAGCAGTTGGCGATCTCATTACCTGCCCCTATTGCATCGCGCCGTGGATCGCTTCCGCGCTGGTCTTTGCTTCGGCGCGCGCGCCGCGTGCAACGCGTGTGATCGGCGGAATCTTCGCCATCACTGCGGGCTCCGACTTTCTCAATCGCCTCTACGCAAAGACGAAGGGTTGATTGCTCTTGCGGAATAATTTCAGCGCGCGTTCCTCCCACGCACCGGAGCACAGTACCGCGACGCGTAGAGTCGACAAACTTTTGAGCCGTACAAGCGCGCGTGCTTCAGCGTTAACGATCCACCAGTACTATGTCATCAACATTGAAGGTTTTCCGACGTGCAGGAGGGCTGATTTTGCGATCACGAGCGCCACGGGAAAGCCGAGCAAGAGCAGCAACACCACCAGATGCACGGCCCAGTTTGGGATTTCGAAGAACGGAAAAACCTGCGTCGCAATCTGAATCAGCAGCCACGCCACCACTGCATAGGCAACCGCAACCTTGTAAACGTTGCGCCGCTTCAGCTCGGCGAAGAAGCTGCGCAGGTTCATAACTCGTTAGGGCGACTTTGCGCCGCCGCAGTTCACACCTTAGCACGTGGGATGCGGCCGTGTGCGGAGCGATGACAATCGGCAGAGCGCCCCAGCGCTGCGTGCATGCGGGCCACAAGCTCAAGTTCCGCTTTACATCCCAGCGCATCTGTTGCTAAAGCTGCCGCCAGGCACACACTTCCAGACGCTCGATTTCGGAGATCACAAAAGCTGATATGAAGACACGCTCGTCGTCGCGAAAACGGGAAGCGCCTTCCACGGCATCGGAGCGAAAGTTAGTGGCCCATCAAATCCACGAAGATGACCACGCGCCGATCCGTCCCGCGCGCGGCGAACGTCGCTGGATGAATGATGCCGAGGGGAGATTTCCCTACCGCTGTCTCCCGCTGGTCATGGCGAATCAGTACGGTTGGGAAATTCTCTCCACCCATCACGTCCGGGTGAGTTGGGACGGCACGTCGAAATCCGATGGCGTTTATGTCGAGAACTTGTCTGGAGACGGCGAATTGCACTGCCATTCGCATTTTGGAGAAGGCGTCGTGACGTTTCAGATTCCATTCCTCTTCCAGACGCCGGAGGGATGGAACCTGATGGTGCGTGGTCCGACCAACAGTCCGAAAGACGGAATCGTCGCACTCGATGGGTTCGTCGAGACCGATTGGTCTCACGCCACGTTCACAATGAACTGGCGATTCACGCGGGCTTGCACGGTGGAGTTCACGCTTGGCGAACCCATTTGCCTCTTTTTTCCCATTCAACGCGGAGCGCTCGAAAGTTTTCGAGGCGAGTTTCGGATTTTGGAGTCGGACCCTGAATTCGAGCGCAAATTCCGGGAGTGGTCTCAGAGCCGCGAGCGTTTTCTTTGGGCGCTCGACAAAGGAAAACCGCATGCCGTTGCCCAGGCCTGGCAAAAGGAATATCTGCGAGCGGCCAAAGACAAGAAATCGATCGCGCACCCATTCCTGAATGAAAAGCCTTGGATTGAGCGGGAGCGGGCCAAGGGGGATCATAACGGTAGTCTGTGACCGCACTGTCCAGTCAGCATGAGCCGTCAATCGCGCGCCTACTACC
>JACCTI010000279.1 GCA_013812515.1 Chthoniobacterales bacterium | reverse complement strand
TCGGCGATTTCCTCATGTTGCGCATCCTGCGCGACTCCGGCGGCGGGGCGGTCACGGTCGATGACGAAGAGATGATTCGCATCACGCGCGAGATCGGAGCAAGCGAAGGACTCTTCGTTGCACCCGAAGGCGCCGCTTGTTTCGCCGCGCTCAAATCGCTGCTGGAAAGGGGCAAAATCAGCCACGGCGAGCGGATGGTGATCTTCAACACTGGGTCCGGGATCAAGTATCTCGATTGCTACGAATCGTAGGTAACGCTCTTCTGCAGCGGCGGTCTATGACCGCCGAGCGAAGCGCAGTCTCAGGCACAAGACGGCGGTCTAGACCGCCTCTACAGCAAAGTGAACACGCGCCGCGTTTCATCCCGTGGAAAGGTCGCTCGTGGCTTAGCCGGTGAGCAGAGTCCTGATCGGAATCTTCGCTCAGCAGGATAGTGTCGCCAGAATCGCCGCTTGCCGTGATGATCCCCTGAGTGCGTGCAAGAGCGGCGGGGGAATGTCCGACGCTTTACTGGCCCACGCTGTAAACTTCGACCAGAGCGACGCCGGCCGTGTCATGGGCACCACGCACAACGGCGGTGTAGTTGCCAGCTGGCAAAGTGGCGAAAATGGCCGCTTCGCGCTGATCACTCGGGGCCAGACCGCTCGCGGTGATTTGCGCTGCCTGGGCGTCCTGCCAGTTGTCGTTAGAGGCGATGACCGCACCGTTGTCGTTGTGCAGTTCAAGCATTGAGTCCTGGAGCGGATTGGCAACCCCAGCCTCGGAAAGAGAAGGCCCGATGGCGCGCACGACCACGGCGTTATTGGCTAGGGCATTGCCGCCAGCAATGAACCCACCAATCAGGACGTTATCCCCGGTTTGGACTAGGCCGCGCGCACTGATGTTCCGAAGCTTTTCCGGGATAGGCTTAAAAGCGAGGGAGTCTGTGAGCAGAAGGCCGAATGCAAATGTCGTTTTCGTTGCAGCTGGCGTGAATTTTACGATAGCAGCTCGCTCGTATTGTAGGCGTAGCCTGCGGCAAAGAGATTGCCTAGATTATCGAAGGCAAGCGGATATCTAAAGTCGCCGGAAGCGAACGTGCTTTGGCTCCCGTCGCGCGCAATTTGCAGAATTAAGCCAGCTTAACAAAAAGATTTCCGGCGACATCGAAAGCCAAGCCTGTAGCGGAAGCTGTGGGCGCGGGAAATGAAGTAACTGTGCTGCTGCTCCCGTCAGCCACGAATTTCAGAATCAAAGTAGGACCGTGGCGTAGAGGCTACCAAGGCGTGTCAAAGGCAAGAGCCCAAACTCCATCGTCCGGATGCGAAGGTGCTCACCTTTCCTTGCGGGGTGAACTTGATGATGTTTCTCCCATCGGACACGAAGAGATTGCCGGAACCGTCAAAGGCGAGTCCTAGTAATTCCGGTAATATGAGCGACGCCAAAACGTCTTTTCACCCGAGGGGGCGAATCGGTAATGACCCTTGGCCGGCTGCAATCGCTCCCATCGAGCGGTATGCAACCGCCAAAATGTGCCACAACAAGATTTCCCTGATGGTCGAAGGTTGTCGCGGTGACCTGGTCTAGCCCCGAGGGGAAGGTGCTTTTGTCGCCCGCGGGAGTAAATTGGAAAATTGTGCCACCGTCCCCCACGTACAGATCGCCTGGAGCAGCCCAGGCGTTAGCGAGATTAAGGGAGGCCGCTAGGCCAACGCTTAAAGACAGATGCAGCAAGATTCTAATTTCATCAGCTGCCTCTCGTACATCTCGATGAATTCGATGCCCGCGCCCCGCTTACACTATTCACGATACTCTGTAAAAGTCAGAACCAGGGGAGAAGTTTCACAGCCAGAATCGCTCCCGTCCTCACCGGTGGGCGCTTGGGCTTTGTTCGTGCGCCGCGCCTTTGAACTCGGTTGACGCGCATCACATCTTGCAGGCGTATTTTGACATGATAAAATCACATGATACCATTTGCGCGTGAACACGCGGACCACGGTCGTCACCGAGCGCGGACAAGTCTCCATTCCGGCGGCGATTCGCAAAGAGCTTGGGTTGAAGCCAGGTCAGGCCTTGGTCTGGGAAAAGCTGTCTGATCGCGAATGTCTCGTCCGGGTTCCCCGGAAGAAAAAGCCGCTCGGCGCGAAAGCCATGCTCGGTTTCGCGGCGCGGTTACGCGGTGAGAAAGGCCGGCCCACGGCAGAGTGGATGGCGGAACTGCGCGCGGGAGAGAAATAAGTGCCGTGGGTTGTAGACACATGCCTTCTCATCGACATCGCGGATGCCGATGCGCGATTTGGCGTAGCTTCATCGCGTCTGATCGCGGACCGGCAGGGGCAAGGGCTGGTGATTTCTCCTGTCTCCTATGTTGAGCTGGCCCCGGCATTCAACGGCATGGTGGCAGCGCAAAATCATTTTCTCGGACATCTCGGCGTGGACTGGACCGAGGGCTGGACGTGGCCTGATACGCGGCATGCTTTCGATGCCTGGGCAGGTCACATCAAGGAGCGGCGCAGCCGCCAGCCTGACAAACGGCCGATTGCCGATATTTTGATCGGCGCTTTTGCGCTGCGTTTTCGCGGGTTGTTGACGCGGAATGCGCGCGATTTCCAAAAGCTTTTCCCAGCGCTGCGAATCGAAAGTCCCACATGAGCCGAATCCTGATCGCGGATGACCAGACCGATGTGCTGGAAGCATTGCGCATCTTGCTCAAGGGCGAAGGCCACCAGACGGACGCGGTTACCTCGCTCGCGGGCGTGTTTCAGGCGCTCGATAAACGCGATTACGCGATCTTGATCATGGACTTGAATTACACGCGGGACACCACCTCCGGGCAGGAAGGGCTGGAAGTTCTGCCCCGGATTCAGGCGATCGATAATACGCTGCCGATTGTCGTGATGACGGCTTGGGCGACGATCGATCTGGCGGTGGAGGCGATGAAACGCGGCGCGCGCGACTTCATTCCGAAACCATGGGATAACGAGCGGTTGGTTGCGATTGTGCGGACGCAGATCGAGTTGGCCGGTGCGCTGCGCAAAGGCCGCCGACTCGAGGCCGCGAACCAGCTTCTGCGCGGCAATGCGCCAAATATCATCGCCGAATCGCCACGGATGCGGCCCGTGCTCGAATTGATCTCACGCGTGGCGCCCTCTGACGCCAACGTGCTCATCACGGGAGAGAACGGGACCGGCAAAGGTTTGGTCGCGCGCGCGCTGCACGCGCTTTCCAATCGCGCTTCGCACAGCATGATCACGGTCAACATGGGCGGCCTTTCGGAAGGAGTCTTCGAGAGCGAACTCTTCGGCCATGTGAAAGGCGCCTTCACCGACGCGAAGACGGACCGCGCCGGACGATTTGAGCTGGCGGACGAGAGCACGCTCTTTATGGACGAGATTGCGAACATCCCGATGAATCAGCAGGCGAAACTTCTGCGGATGATCGAGACAGGCGAGTTTGAACGCGTCGGTTCTTCCAAAACATCGCATGCCAGTGTGCGGATCGTCTCGGCGACGAACGCTAACCTGCACGACGAAGTCGCGGCGGGGCGTTTCCGGCAGGACCTCCTCTTCCGCTTGAATACGATCGAGATCCCGTTGCCGCCCTTGCGGGAGCGGCGCGAAGACATCATGTCGCTCGGGAACAGTTTCCTTCGGCAGCACGCCGCGCGCTATCGCAAAACACTGACCGCCTTTGAGGAGACAGCGCGCGATCTCCTCATGCAGCACCATTGGCCGGGGAACGTGCGCGAGCTGGATCACGTCATCGAGCGCGCTGTTCTAATGGCGCAAGGTCAGCAGATCAAGGCGAACGATCTTGGCCTAACGAGCAGTCGTGATGATTCCACCCGCCTGGAAGACATGAGTCTCGAGGAAGTGGAAGCGTTTCTGATCAGGAAAGCGCTCAGTCGCCATGACGGCAACGCGCGTCGCGCCGCGGAGGCGCTGGGTTTGAGCCGGAGCGCGTTTTATCGGCGACTGCAGCAGCATGGACTTTAGAATTTTCGACGTTCGATTTTCGAATTTCGAATGACGCCGCCCCGCAAAAAGCTGCGGCATCGCCTTACCTTCGAGGGACACATCACGTGGCTGGTCGTCGGTGCGGTCGCACCAGCCGCTGTCGTGGCGCTCGCGCTGCTTTGGTTTGGTGATTACACAGCCAAGGTTCAGTGGACGCTGACCTTGTTCATCGTGGGCTGTGGGCTCGGTTTCGTCATGAGCGCGCGGGAACATGTCGTGCGTCCGCTCCAGACCATGACGAACCTGCTCGCGGCGTTGCGCGAGGGAGATTATTCGATCCGCGCGCGCGGCGCGAAGGTGGATGACGCGCTTGGCGAAGTACTGCTCGAGATCAACGCGCTTGGCGAAACACTGCGGACTCAGCGCCTCGGCGCGTTCGAAGCCACGGCGCTGCTCCGTACGATCATGGCGGAGATTGATGTCTCTGTGTTCACCTTCGACATGGAACGCCGGCTGCGGCTCGTGAACCGCGCGGGTGAAAATCTACTTAGTCAACCGATCGACAAATTGCTCGGCCGACGCGCGAGCGATCTCGGCCTCCAGGTGGTTCTCGAGGCCGATCAGGATACGCCGTTAACGCTCACCTTCCCGGGTGGTGCGGGCCGCTGGGGTGTGCGCCGCAGTTCCTTTCGCGAACGCGGGTTGCCGCACGAAATGGTCGTGCTGACCGACCTGAGTCGCACGCTGCGGGAAGAAGAACGGAATGCCTGGCAGCGGATCGTGCGCGTGCTTGGCCACGAGTTGAACAACTCGCTCGCGCCGATCAAGTCGATTGCGGGCAGCCTCGAAACATTGCTCCGCCGCGATCCGCCGCCGCCTGATTGGCAGGACGATGCGCGGAGCGGTTTGAACATCATCGCGACGCGCGCGGAAAGCTTGAGCCGCTTCATGCAAGCTTATGCGCGGCTGGCCCGGCTGCCGGCTCCGCAGAAAGAAGAATTAAACCTCGAACAACTCGTTAGGCGCGTGGCGAATCTCGAAACGCGTCTCCCGGTGCGAGTAGCCAAAGGTTACGAAGTAACAATCCGCGCCGACGCCGCACAGCTCGAGCAGTTGCTCATCAACATCCTGCACAATGCGACCGAGGCGTCGCTCGAGACGGACGGTTCCGTGGTGATCGGCTGGCGCGAGATTTCGGAATGCGTCGAGGTCTACGTGCAGGACCAGGGCTACGGCATCATGAACCCGACCAATCTCTTCGTTCCCTTTTTCACTACGAAACCGGGCGGCTCGGGCATCGGCCTCACGTTAAGCCGTCAAATCGCAGAAGCGCACGGCGGGTCGCTGATCCTCGTGAATCGGAAAGGCGAGCGCGGTTGCGAAGCGTTGCTCCGGCTGCCGAAATGAGCCAACCCGCGCTCGAATTGTAGCAACGGCGCTGTGTCGCCGTTCGGAACGTTGTGCGCCTCGACATAGCGAGGCGGCTACACGGCGTCCCACCAGCGGGACGGCGGAATCCCACAAGCGGCGCTTCGCACGCCGTACCGCCATCGCGTCCGAGGTTTCAAGTCACTGCCAGCAAGGCTCTTGAGACTTTGCCGTAACCCTTGGCACGGGCATTGCGATAGGATGGCGAGAATCGAGAATTTTTTGAATCCAGCGACGATGCGACGCGCATCTCACGGAAGAAGACATGAAACCCACGCTGCCAATCACCCAGAGGAAAAACCGACGCGATGCCCTTGAGAACGCCCGCGGCACTTTGTTGCCAAAGACGGATTTCAGCTTTCAGGCGGGCTCTTTCCGCGACGGCGGCGGCGGTGGCTCCGCAGGCCGGCGAGTTCCTTCCTTGCGCGGGATCAGTGATGAGTACTTCAGAACCGAAGCGCGCAGTCACTTTGCAATCGAAGCCGCGCTCTTCGGTTTGATCGTAACGACCGCCGCGCTGCCGGTGTTTGAGGGCGCACGCGGCCTGGTCCAGTTCGTCTGGGGAATTCTGTAAGCCGAGTTTCAGCGCCCGATGCAACCCGGACTCAAAGCCAAGGAAGAAAACACTATTGTGCGACCGAGCGGATTCACGCAGCCCACTAATGCGATGGACGTGCCCCGCGCCGGTGTCGCGAAGAAGAAGCGGCAGAAACGCATCGTCATGGTCTCGGTGGTCGTGCTGGGGTTGATCCTGGCGACCTTCGGCCTTTCACGCTTGAAACCCGCGGTGCCGAGCATCGATCGCTCCACCGTCTGGATCGACACCGTGAAACGCGGGCCGATGGTGCGCCAGGTGCGCGGTCTCGGCACGCTGGTGCCGGAAGAGATTCGCTGGATCGCGGCGATCACGGAAGGTCGCGTGGAGAAGATTATCGTGCGGCCGGGCGCACACGTAGAGCCGGATACGGTGCTTCTGGAACTCACCAGTCCCGAGGTCGAACAAGCGGCGCGTGACGCAGAGCTGCAATACACGGCCGCGCAAGCCGAGCTAACGACTCTTCGCGCGACCCTGCAACGCGAACTCCTCGAACAGGAATCGAGCGCGGCGCGCGTTCATTCCGAGTTCCAACAGGCCAAGATGGAAGCGGAAACAAACGACAATCTTTCGAAGAACGGCCTAGTCGCCGATTTGACCCACAAAACCTCGAAGATCAAAGCGGAAGACCTCGCGGCGCGCGATGGCATCGAACAAAAGCGCTACGTCTTCGCGCAAAATAACATCGAGCCGCAGATCGCTTCGAAGCAGGCCGCCGTCGATCAGGTGAAGGCGAATGCCCAGATGAAAAAAGATCAGATGGAGCAGCTCAAAGTGCGGGCCGGATTTACTGGTGTTCTGCAACAGCTTCCGGTTGAAGTCGGTCAGCGCGTCATTCCTGGAGCGAACCTGGCCCGGGTCGCGGACCCGACGAAGCTGAAGGCGGAAGTGAAAATCGCGGAGACGCAGGCGAAAGACATTCAGATCAATCAGCCGGCCGCCATCGATACGCGTAATGGCATCGTCGCGGGTCACGTCGTCCGCGTCGATCCAGCGGTCGAGCAAGGCACCGTCCGTGTCGATGTCGCGCTCGACGGCGAGCTGCCGAAAGGCGCACGTCCCGACCTAAGCGTCGACGGCACGATCGAACTCGAGCGCCTCGACAATGTGATTTATGTCGGCCGCCCGGCCTTTGGTCAGGAAAACAACACCGTGGGAATTTTCAAACTGGTGGCGGGAACGTCGGAAGCCGTTCGCACCCCAGTTAAACTTGGTCGCAGCTCGGTGAACACGATCGAGATCATCAGCGGTCTCGAGCCGGGCGATCAGGTAATTCTTTCCGACACCAGCGCGCAGGACGCACACGAGCGCATCCGATTGAACTGAATCAAACCCGATCCAGGTCTACTACGCGCACTTCTTTGACGAAATGATCGAGCCAGAAGCCAATCTGAAATCCTTCATAGGTGACGAAGGAGATTTCTCTGCCGGAAACGTCTGGCAGCGAAAAGTTGAGGATGAATTCCACGATATTTTCATCCACCAGGTAGCGCCATTCGGCGCTCACAATCCATCCGCTTCGCGCTTGCGGTGGAGCTCTTCGATTTGCTCCAGCGTGAACCCCTTCCCCTCGTCCATTTCGCGCATGCGGCGGGAAAGCTCTGCTCGCCGGTCCGCCAAGCTCGCGTTCTTATGATGCAGATAAGCCTGGAGATAGCTTCGTTCGAAATCGGAGAGCTTGTCGATCGCGCTTTTTACTTCTGCCAGACTCACGCCCGAATTGTGCGACCGAAGAAATTTCACGTCAACCTCGGACGTTTCCGCGTCCTTAACCCGCCCCAATATGCCCACAACTGAAGAAACGACCGCAACTAACCCAACTCCCCGCGCTGGGATGAACGGCAACAGTACCCTTATCAAACTGGAGGACGTGACGAAGGTCTTCCTGACCGACGAAGTCGAGACGCACGCGCTCTCCGGAATCCATCTCGATATTCGCCAGGGCGAATACGTCTCGATCGCGGGTCCGTCGGGCTGCGGCAAATCGACGCTGCTCTCGATTCTTGGCCTGCTCGACACTCCGTCGGGCGGCAGTTACACGCTGAAGGGGACGGAGGTCGCAAACCTCTCCTTCCCGGAACGCGCGCGCATACGCAATCGGGAGATTGGATTCATTTTCCAGAGCTTCAATTTGATCGGTGACCTGACGGTCTTCGAAAACGTGGAGCTCCCTCTAACCTATCGCGGCATGGGCGCGAGCGATCGCAAAGCGCATGTGCTGGAAGCGCTCGAGCGCGTCGGCATGGGCCATCGCGCGAAACATCTCCCGAGCCAGCTTTCCGGTGGCCAGCAGCAGCGTGTGGCCGTGGCGCGCGCTCTGGCGGGGAAGCCTGCGATTCTCCTTGCCGATGAACCGACCGGCAACCTCGACTCGCGTAACGGTGAGGCAGTGATGGATCTGCTGAAAGAACTGCACGCCGCGGGTGCGACTATTTGCATGGTCACGCACGACCAGCGTTTTGCGCAGCACGCCGATCGCACCGTGCACGTCTTTGACGGACGCGTGGTGGAAGATCACAGCATGGCGGCCTAGGCCAATCAGGTCGCCAGGTTCTCCCGATGTAGGTCCCAGAGCGACAGAAGAGACGCCGATGAAACGCGCGGTTGTTGTCCTGCTCTTACTGCTCGCGAACGCGCTCGTCGGCTCGAATAAGCAGACGCCGCCGGGTACGTTTCCTCAAGAGTCAACGGCCTTTCTCCGGGACGCCTGTGGAGCGGTGCTACCATCTTTCGAGCGGGGAGACACGTCACGCGATCGGCTGACGCATTCCACCTCGCGCCTTTCCTTCCCCAGGGGGCGATCTTCATCATGATGCGAGACCTCCGCTACGCGGTCCGGATGCTG
>JACCTI010000271.1 GCA_013812515.1 Chthoniobacterales bacterium | reverse complement strand
TCCGGCAGGAGCTGCTTGGAATCGTTCAATCGCTTGTGGCGGAACTTCTCAGGTAAGACTGCCGCCGCCGCTACGACCGGACCGGCCAAGGCGCCGCGGCCGGCCTCGTCAATTCCAGCGATGGCGGAGTAACCGAAGGCGCGCAGTCGACGTTCATGACGAAAACCGCAGCGGCGCATCGCGGCAGTTTATCCACAGATTACGCAGAGTTTCACAGATTTTTTCAGAGATCCCGGTGGCGAGTGCCCCTTTGCCCAGTACGTGACGCCATTTCACCACTCCCCGCGTGGCTAATGCGGCACCGCTGTAGCGGTGCTGCCAAGCACAGGGCAGAGAGCGTAACAGACACCCGCGCCAGGCGTTTAACACAAACGCCTTTACACGTCGCTTCAGACGGCGGGACGCCTCTGACGTCGAAAGCGCCCCCGCACGAGTTTAAAGGACGAACAGTGCAGCGTCCTTTCTGAATCTGTGTGAATCCGCGAATCTGCGGACAAACAGAAACTACTCGCGAACGGCGGTCGCTTCCTTACCCTTCCGATCGCGCAGATAGTTCAACTTTGCCCGGCGCGCTTTGCCGGCTTTCTCCACCTCGACCTTCGATATTCGCGGAGAATGAATCGGGAACACGCGCTCGACCCCTTCGCCGTAAGAGATACGGCGGACCGTAAACGTCTCGTTGATGCCCCGGCCTTTCCGGCCGATCACAATCCCGGCGAAAATCTGAATCCGCTCTTTGTCGCCTTCGCGCACACGCGTATGAACGCGAACGCCGTCGCCAACCTTGAAGCGAGACACGTCGGTTTTCTGCTGCTCTTTTTCAATGATGTCGATGATCGTGCTCATACGGTCGTTCCGGTGGGCGGCGGGCGTTCATCTTCATTCGAGCCGCGCGAGAATGCAAACGGCAGTTGCCGCCTCTTCACTCGTGCTCGCACTCGTAATCGTGCTCGACCTTCCCGCATATCGATTACGAGCACCGAGCACGAGCACGAGCACGAGGAGAGGAGGGGGGAGCGTTGTGCCTCCTCGCGGGCTCCGCTATACTCCCGCGAAGCTGCGCCCGTAGCTCAATTGGATAGAGTGACAGCCTCCGAAGCTGTAGGTTGCGCGTTCGAGCCGCGCCGGGCGCATACCTCAGGCAACGCGGTTTCGTAGGTGGATGACGAAAACGTAATCCGCACCTTTGCGAAGGGAAGCGCACGATCCGCCACATTATTCGTCAAGTTTTCCTGCTGCCGGTGCGGAACGCTGGGACTTCATCGTCTACGTCGTAGATGCCGCACTTTGGCTCGGCTGAGTGTTCCCGCGCTTGTCGTGCGGGTGCCAAAGCACCCCGATCAGAACCAGTCTGTCCGCCGCTGATGATCTTCTCAATCAGGTTTGGCAGCAGGTTTCCGCTGTCCAGGTGAAGCCCGTGGCGTTGGTCGTGCTCTCACGTTTCTGCAGCACCAGTCGTTCGGGCCCGTGCTGCTAGCCGGTATCGGCGTAAAGCCTATTGATGTAGGGACTGATGTCCGCGCTCGAAACTTCTCGCAAACCTTCCACCAGGTGAACGGCCTGGTATAACGCGCCCCAAGCACAGGCGAATCCTCAACAGCTCGTTAACTCTCTCTGACGAGCCAAGCCGTTCGAATGTTTACTATGGAAAGATCAGAAGGTGCTTCGAGCTGTCGCCAGCACGTAACGTGACCTAAAGTCATGAAATGTTGGCCGCATGTCGCGGACGTCTGCGCCAGGATAGGAGCAGCGCCAGGTTTCAGCAGCGTTGAGCGGCAAGCAAGCGCGCAGCTTCGGCGAGAAGATGTTGCGGGCTCTCGCGGGCCAGCAGTGCAGTACACCGCAATGCGCGCCGCCAGTTCCCCGCCCTGAGGTGGTCGCGGAGATTCTCCGCAAGGCAATCCCTGAAAATGTCGGTGAGTCGCATAAGACCGCGATCGAACGCTGCTTCGCCAACAGGATCAGCTTTCACTAACGCCCACTGGCGCGCGTAGACCGCGCGCACACTCCGCAGCATCCGTTCGCCATCGCGTGAGGAACTGGCCGAATAGCGACGATAGCGCGTGACGGCGGGCTGGTCGAAGCACCAGCCTTTGTAGCGCTGGGAAACACGAAGGTAATAGTCGAGATCGTCGGCACCCCAGGGGTCGCGCCAATCGCCAATCGTCTCCACGACGCGTCGACGGAACATCACCGAGGAAGGCGGAATGATGTAACAGTCGAAGCCCAGAAGGGAGTGGTAAAGCTGCGTCTGGCCTTGCAAAGTCGCCACCCTCCAAGAGACGGGGTTGCCTTCGTAAGTCATCTCTTCCCGCCCGCCTACCGCGAAGCCACACTCAGGATGCGCAGCCAGTGCGCAGAGGCCGGCTTCCAGCCCTTCCGGCAGGAGGTGATCATCGCCATCCAGAAACACAATGTGTTTGCCTCGACTTGCGCGAATGCCAGTGTTCCGCGCCATTGCGGGTCCCGCATTCTCCTGGCGCAGCGTTCTCGTGCGCGCGTGACCGGCGGTGACGGCGCATACGTTGAGAGGCGAACCATCGTCAACGACAATGATCTCGAAGCCTTGGAAGGTCTGCGCTGCGACGGTGTGCAGCGTCTCGCCGAGCAACTGCGCCTGATGCGGAGTCGTCACGTATGCTGCAATAATAATGGAGACGAGCGGCGCGGATTGCGTTGGCACCGGATACATTCGCGCTCCCGACGACCAGTGGCCTCGTATATCGCATGGAGAACCACCCCTTTTGCCTCTCACTTAGGAGATTCAGTCCGTGTGACCGTCGCTCCAGATGAACTACCTGGTCCTTTGAGTCCGCAACTAAGCTGGTGACAACCGTTCCTCGTTTGTGCCACGATCTCCGTTCCCATGCGCGCAATCTGGAGGGCAGCGTCAGCTTCGGGCTGGTCAACAGCCCAGTCGCTGTCTATCCGGCAACGCGTGAGGAGTCGGTCAGCTTCAAGCAGCTGCGCAAAACAGGATCTTGGTGAGCTGTACCGTGATCTGCAGACTCTTTCTCCCTGAAGCTGCGTCGCGGGCGTCGCATGCCTGGTAAACGGGAGACCGGACACTCCCTTAGACTCGCTGAATGCAGCGTTTGCCGGAACATATTCTCTGCCCTGCACGGGGTGGAAGCAGGGAGCGAAAAGATGTTACAATTTAGGGCTTGAACGGGTGTCGTAGAGGGCTGCATCTTGTGGACCGCTCGAACGGCTTCCCCACCATCTTGTTGTTCTCTCTTGTGCACAGGTTGTTGGCTCGGCTGTTCACTATTGTTCGCTTTCCTTCACAACCTTAGCCCTCTTCCCACCTCGCCATGATCCAACTGAAAGCCGGCATTCAGCCTTCTTCTCTCAACCAAACGCGCACTGCCCGCCCGCGAAGCAAGCGACGTGGCGGGAAAAAAAGAGAGGCAGGTCTCCGGTTCGACCGGGTTTTCAGCGACGCCAAGACTGCGCCTTTCGACCAAATCGAATGGGAGAAACGCACGGCGGAGATCACGGACGACAGCGGCAACGTCATCTTCAAGCAGGAGAACATCCAGGTACCGAAGGCGTGGAGCGCTCTCGCCACGAAGATCGCCGTCTCGAAGTATTTCTACGGCGACATCGCGAATGGGACGGATCCACACAAAGGTGGCCGGGAAACGTCAGTCCGGCAGTTGGTGCATCGCGTCACCCGCACGATCGCTGATTGGGGAATGGCGGATGGCTATTTCGCGAACCCCGAGGCCGCCGAGATATTCTACGACGAGCTGACCTGGCTCTGCGTGAAGCAGCATGGCGCGTTCAACTCCCCGGTCTGGTTCAACGTCGGCTTGTATCACCAGTACGGCATCGGACGGGGGGCGGGACAGGGAAATTACTTTTTCAACCGCGAGACCGGCGCGGCGGAACGTGCCAAGTCGCAATACGAATATCCGCAAGGCAGCGCCTGCTTTATTCAAAGCGTCGAGGACACGATGGAAGACATCATGCGCCTGGCGATGAGCGAAGCGCTGCTCTTTAAGTATGGGAGCGGCACTGGCTCGGATTTGTCCTCGCTGCGCAGCACGCGCGAAAAGCTTTCCGGAGGCGGTAAACCGAGTGGGCCGCTCTCGTTCCTGAAGGTTTACGATCAGGTCGCGAACGTGGTCAAGAGCGGCGGGAAAACACGGCGCGCCGCCAAGATGAATACCTTGAAGGATTGGCATCCGGACATCGAGGAGTTCATCGACGCGAAGCAGAAGGAGGAGAAGAAGGCGTGGGCCCTGATCGAGCAGGGTTATGACGGGAGCTATAACGGCGACGCGTACGGCTCCGTCATGTATCAGAACGAAAACCTGAGCGTGCGCGTGAGCGACGAGTTCATGAACGCGGCGGTCGACGGCCGCGAATGGTGGACCAGGCGAGTGCGCGACAATTCGCCATGCGAAAAGAAGGACGCGCGCACTTTGCTGCGCAAGATCGCCGAGGGAACGCACATCTGCGGCGATCCGGGCGTGCAGTTCGATTCCACGATTCACAAATGGCACACCTGCAAAGGCACCGGCCGGCAGAATTCCACGAATCCCTGCTCGGAGTATCTCTTCCTCGACAACACGGCGTGCAATCTCGCTTCCCTGAACCTGATGAAGTTCAAAGGCGGCGATGGCATCTTCGAAGTCGAACGTTTCAAGGCGGCCTGTCGCATCTTCATCACGGCCCAGGAGATCCTGGTCGATAACGCCAGCTATCCGATTAAGGAGATTGCGGAAAACTCGCACATCTTTCGCACTCTTGGACTCGGCTACGCGAATCTTGGCTCGCTGATCATGAGCTACGGCTACGGCTACGACAGCGTGGAGGGACGAGCGCTTTGCGGCGCGATCACATCGATCATGACCGGCGAAGCCTACGAGCAGAGCGCACGCATGGCGCAGGCCATGGGTCCATTCTCTGGTTATCGCGATGCGCGTTGCAGCGGCGTCGCGAAACCGCTCGCCAACGACAACGTCTCGCCGATGCAAGAAGTGATCGAGCTGCATCGCGCCGCGGTAAACGAAATCCAGGCCAACGATGAATTCGGTTACCTGAAGGAGGAAGCGGCCAGGGTCTGGGAGAGCGCCTCTTCGTTAGGCAAGCGGCACGGCTATCGCAATGCGCAGGTCACGGTCCTCGCGCCGACCGGCACGATTAGTTTCCTCATGGATTGCGACACGACCGGGATTGAGCCCGACATCGCACTCGTGAAATACAAGCTGCTCGCGGGCGGCGGCATGTTGAAGATTGTGAACCAGACGGTGAAGCCGGCCTTGGCCAAGCTCGGGTATAACTCGGAAGAGATCGAGCGCATCATCGCGCACATCGATGAGCACGACACGATCGAGGATGTGCCGGTCGAAACGACAGGCGAGACGCCCGCCGGCCGCACAGCCGAGACGGCCGTGCTCCGCTCCGGGCTCAAGCCGGAGCATCTCGCGATCTTCGACTGCGCGTTTAAACCGCATCGCGGCGAACGTTCGTTAGGCTACATGGGCCATCTCCGGATGATGGCCGCGGCACAACCGTTCCTGAGCGGCGCGATCTCGAAGACCGTCAATATGCCGGAAACGGCCACGGTCGACGAGATCATGCACACCTACGTGGAAGGCTGGCGGCTGGGGCTGAAAGCGATCGCGATTTATCGCGACGGATCGAAGCGCTCCGCTCCGCTGAACACGAAGAAGACGAAGGACATGGGTGGCGTAATCGAAGGGACAGGTGCGCTCGACAGGATGGTCGAACGGCCGGAGCTCGAAGCACGCGTTCTTCAGTTGCAAGATGAGCTCGCGGCGGTGCGCGATCAACCCGTGCGTCATCGTATGCCCGACACGCGCATGTCGCTGACGCATCGTTTCGAGATCGCGGGTCACGAAGGCTATATCACGGTCGGTCTCTTCGAGAACGGTTTGCCCGGCGAACTGTTCGTCACGATGTCGAAAGAAGGCAGCACTATCGGTGGATTGATGGACACCGTCGGCACGCTGACCTCGATCGCGCTGCAGTACGGCGTCCCGCTCGAAAGTCTGGTGAAGAAATTCGCCTACCAACGGTTCGAGCCGAGCGGCTTCACAAAGAATCCGGACATCCGCAGCGCGACCAGCATTACCGACTACGTCTTCCGCTGGCTCGGTTGCCAGTTCATCAAAGGCTACAAGGAAGCAACGTCACCGCATCGCAGCCAGCCTGAGCTTCCCTTGAAAGAAATTTCTGAGATGGAAAAGAAGGCCGTCAATCGGCCTGTCTCTGATCTGTCGCGCACGGCCGAGAAGGAACTCATCGACGTGATCACCAATCATGTCTCAAACGAGGGCGCTCCGCACATCTTGCCCACAAACGGTCACACGCATGCCGACCGCGTCGCGACTGCGCTCGGCGGCATGTTCATGGATATCACCTGCTCGCATTGCGGCAGCGAAAAGGTGATCCGCGCCGGCGCGTGTGGTGTTTGCACCGAATGCGGAACGAGCCAGGGCTGTAGTTAAGGCTTCAATTCCTTGCTGCGAGCAAGGCGCGGGGTTAATCTGACTTCGTGGTTCCGGATATCAGAGAGTTGATGGCAGAGCGCCCTTTTGTGCCATTCACCATTCACCTGGTTGACGGCGGGGAGGCCCACGTCCCTACTGTCGATCACGTCTCTGTCACGGCGACAGGCAACCGCGTCTTCGTTTCGTATGACGACGGAAAGTACGACGCAATCCGCCCACTCATGATCAGCCGGGTAACGGTCGATGAAAATTTGAACGGATCCGGTTCTTGATCTCACTCGGGACGTAAGCGTCAAATTCTGATGAAAGTCGAAATCTTTACGCTCTGTGATGCCGCGACTTCGGATTCTGGCGGGAAGCTGAACATCCTCGGCTCCTTTGATCGGATCAACGCGCGCGAGACTCCCGTCACGCATCCGCTCTGCGCGCTCGCGATCAAGTTGCGCTTCGAGCGTTTGGAAGAAGGGCAGAAGCGCATCCGCATTTCCTTCGTCGATTCCGATGGCACGGCCGTCATGCCGACGCTCGACGCCGCGACGCAGGTCATGTTTCCACCAGATGAAAGCAGCGTGACCGCGTGCCTGGTCCTGCAAATCCAGCAGCTCAAACTGCCGAAGTTTGGCGAATACTCCATCGACCTCGGCGTAGACGGACGCCACGAGGCTTCCATTCCGCTTTTCGTCAAGCAGATCGGCGAGCCGGAGGCGGCTTAAGGTTTATCGGAACTGGTGTTAAGTCGTTTGCATCTGTAGCGGCGCTCTGTGAGCGCCGTTTCTGCCTCTGGCATGCCTAGCGTTCGGCGGTCACAGACTGCGTGCATGGCCTGCGGAAACCGAGAGGCCGAGGATCAGGAACGTGGAGCTGAAGAATTTTCTCAATTGCCTTCACCTCGCCGTTTATTCCACGACTCGGACTCGCGGCGGTTGTTCTCTGGGTTGTTCCGGTCGAGGACGTAGAACTCCAGCTCGTATTCCTCGCTCGGCTTCGGACGAGCACGCGATAGCGGCCCGGCGCCGGTCCGGCCTGATAGCTAAACTGGACATTGCCCTCCGCGGAAGTGGAGAGCGAGTCTTGCCCATCGATGGTCCCGCCTTCCACCGGGCTCACCGTCACGATCTCCCCAGTTGGCTGCCCTTTGAGCTTCAGCTTGAGCTCGACGACCCGGCCAGGACGAAGCCCAACCCGGTCGACGACCCGTCGTAGTGGGCGGGATGTCTTTGCTTGCCGGAGGCAGATTCAACCGCCACCTCCAGCGAGTCGTCTCCCGGTTCTAAAGAACTCTGGCCGGAAGATATGCCGCTTGAGATCTGGAGACTTCCGAACAACGCCAAGGTTCTGAGGCCGGTGAGTTTCATGCCGTGCAGAGCCAGAAGGCTAAACAGGAACCGCAGCACGCCTGCGGACACTGCACATAAACTCTTCATACAAGACCTCCTTCGTGAGTCGCGCAGAGGTCCTGAGTCGGGCTTCGGTAGCTGAGCCGGATCAGGCCGAGGGCCTGAGTGTGACGAATGCGAGGGTCGCAATTCCTGAAGCGCTCAGTCAGCAGATTCTTCGTGCCCGTTCCGGAGAGCGGGGTGTGTCATCGTGTCGGAACGTACCAGAACCTGCTTTTGCCTTTGCAAGGCTGCACCCCTCCGCTAGCTTCGGCGTCCTCGATGCGAAGGCTGACGATCCTGATTTTTGCGGCCCTTTCGCGCGCGGTTTTCGGGCAGACCGCGCAGAATTCGGAGCTGAAAGAACAGCCGATCGAGATCACGGCGACCGGCGGCACGAGCTACGATAGCGGAATCGCGACCGCGCACGAGAATGTCGCCATTCACGTAGGCGAGACCGACATCTACAGCGATCACGCGACGTACAATTCCGCGACCCACGTCGTCCATTTGGAAGGCAACGTGCGCATTTATCGCGGCACGGAGTTCTACACCGGCGAGCGCGGGACCTACAACACAGAAACGAAGGCGATCAACGCCGATCAGCTCCGCACCATTAACACACCCTTCTTCCTGCAGGGCGACAATGTCAGCACCATTTCGGATGACGGGAAACTGGTGCAGAACGGCATCTTCACGACACACGATTCGGCCAATCCCGATTTCCGTTTGCGCGCGCGGCGCGTCCGGGTCTACGAAGGCGATCGCGTCATCATGCGCGACGTCACATTCTACGTCGGCAGAGTTCCCATCTTCTACTGGCCTTACATCTACCAATCGCTCGACGACGAGTTCAGCATCATCGTCTCCCCCGCCTACCTCAGTTCGTGGGGGGCGTCGCTGCTCGGCCGCGTCACCTTTCCCATCACCGACCAGATCAAGGGCACGGTCCATCTGGATCTGCGGGGACGCCGCGGGGTCGCGGTCGGCTTCGATTCCGAAATTCGATTCGGTGAGAAGAAGGACAGTTTCGCTAAATTGCGGACATATTTTCTCGACGATCAGAATCCGCTCCTGAACCGCACCTCGTTGCCGCGCGGTTCCATCCCGACCGCGCGTTACCGCGTCTCGCTCGATAGCCGGATCAAGCTTACGGACGATCTGACTGGGTGGATCAATGTAACGAAGCTCAGCGATCCTTTTGTGCTGCAGGATTTCTTTCAGTCCGAGTTCCGGGTCGATCCTGTGCCGGACAATGTCGTTGGCCTAACGAAACATAACGACAACTACACGCTGACTGCATTCACCCGGTTTCAGGCGAACGATTTCTTTGAAACAACCGAACGCCTCCCGGAGATCGCGCTCGATATCAAGCGGCAGCCGGTGTTCGGCGGCCCGATCTTCTACGAAGGCGAGGCGAGCTTTGCCAATCTGCAGCGCAATTTCCCGAAGGATGCCACGTTTCAGGGTTCATTGCTGCAGGATTACGACGCGCTCCGGTTCGACACCTTCCATCAGTTCGTTTACCCGAAGACTTACATGGGCTGGCTCGCGGTCGTGCCGCGAGTTGGCTTTCGCGCGACTTATTACGATCAGACCCGCAACATCGACGGAATCGTATTCACTCCGAGCGACAATCCGCTTATCCCGGAGTTTCTCCTGCCGCCGCCCACACTGGCTGAGCCGTTGCAGCGAGGCGGAGATCGTTTGCGGCTGCTGGCGAATGCGGGTGTAGAAGCTTCCTTCAAAGTCTCCCGGACATGGGAGAATGCGCAGAGCCGCGCGCTCGGGCTGGACGGTTTGCGCCACATTATCCAGCCGTTCATGAACTTCTCCTATGTGACCGGCAACGACACGGATCCGGCGAAGATCCTGCAGTTCGATCGCTATATACCATCCACGCAATTGCGGCCGATCGACTTCCCGCAGTT
The DNA here is from genome assembly GCA_013812515.1 of Chthoniobacterales bacterium. Taxonomy (GTDB): domain Bacteria; phylum Verrucomicrobiota; class Verrucomicrobiia; order Chthoniobacterales; family UBA10450; genus JACCTI01. The sequence goes on along the minus strand of JACCTI010000271.1, from coordinate 1,816 downwards.
CACCTCCATTGATTCGATCGACCATTGGAGCATCGGCCGCCTCGGCGTCCGTAACCGCCTGCAAACGCGCCGTGACGACGCAACTATTAATTGGCTCGAGCTCGAGACTTACTTCGACATCAACTTCGACAACCCGTACGATCGCACCGGCTACTCGAATGTTTTCAATCGCTTGCGCTTTTCGCCCCTGCCGTGGGCCTCACTTTCAATTTCGTCCCAACTGCCGGTCCTGACTAATGGCTTCAGCGAGGTCAACACAGACGTCCGGTTTCAGCCGCTGGCTAATTTGCAGCTCGCTTTCAGCCATCGCTTTTTGAACGAGAATCCGTTTTTCCAGAACAGCAGTCTGTATGGCATGAGCGCCTATTATCGCATCGACGCGAACTGGGCAGTCGGCGCTTACGGGCGCTACGAAGCATCGACCGGGTTCATCGAAGAACAGCGCTACTCCGTCTATCGGGATCTGACGAGCTGGGTCGCCTCGCTTGGCGCCGTCATTCGGAACAATGGGAGCGTAAAAGAATATGGCCTGCTTCTCACCTTCACACTCAAGGCGCTGCCGAAGTTCGGCTTTGATCTGAACGTTGATCCTGGGGCCCAGGGCGAAGAGAATCACGGCTTTCCTCCATAAGGGAGACATCGGCATTGCAATTGCTCTCCTTTGCCGCTTCGTTCCACCGCTGCGGCTAGGCCGCGCTCCCTTTAGAATCAATGGACCTCTCGATCATCGGCTCAGGATACGTTGGCCTCGTCACGGGCGCCTGTTTTGCGGACGTGGGTCATCACGTCATCTGCGTGGACAACGATCCGCGCAAAGTCGAGGCGCTACAGGCAGGCCGGGTGCCGATCTACGAGCCCGGTTTGGAAGAAGTCATCAAACGGAATGTCGCGGCGCAACGGCTCCGGTTTACCGGTAGCATTAAAGAGGGCGTCGACGGTTCGCAGGTCGTCTTCATCGCGGTGCCCACGCCTCAGCAGGCCGATGGTCACGTCGATTTGAGCTTCATCGAGAAAGTCGCGCGTGAGATTGCGGGCGTTCTTACCGGCTATCACGTGATTGTCGACAAGAGCACCGTCCCGGTGAAGACCGGCGAGAAGGTCGCGGAGTCAATCAAGCGCTACAACCGTCATCGCGCAGAGTTCGACATGGTCAGCAATCCGGAGTTTCTGCGTGAAGGCTGCGCGATCGCGGATTTAATGCATCCCGACCGGATCGTAATCGGCGCCCAGAGCGAGAAGGCGATCGACATCTTGAAGAAGGTTTACGAGCCGTTCATGGCCCCGATTCTCGTGACCGACATCAACAGCGCTGAGTTGATCAAGCACGCTGCGAATTCGTTTCTAGCGCTGAAGATTTCCTACATCAACGCGGTCTCCGCGATCTGCGAGGCCAGCGGCGCCGATGTCGAGAAAGTCGCTGACGGGATCGGCATGGATCGGCGCATCGGGCGGGATTTCCTCAACGCCGGCATCGGGTATGGCGGTTCCTGTTTTCCGAAGGACATCGCAGCGTTCATTAAGATCAGCGAGCAGCTCGGCGTCCCCTTCAATCTCCTGAAAGAGGTGCAGCGCATTAACGCCTCGCAGAAAGATCGCTTTCTCGCGGCGATTCGGGAGGCGCTCTGGGTCTTGCGCGACAAGAAGATTGCTGTCTGGGGTCTCACCTTCAAACCGGACACGGACGACATCCGTTCTTCGGTCGCAATCGACCTCATCGCGGACATGCTGCGCGAAGGAGCGCACGTGAGCGCGTACGATCCCAAGGGAATGGAAAAAGCGCGCGAGGTAAAAGAGATCGCGGATGCGTCTTTCGTGA
>JACCTI010000224.1 GCA_013812515.1 Chthoniobacterales bacterium | reverse complement strand
TTACAGATATGCGCAAGCCTCAATGGCAAAACTTGGCGCGACGATAAAGCCGCGTGGCCACCATGTAGGAGAATGCAACAGCCCGATCAGCAGAGCAGCTAGCGCCAACTGCGCGCCGACTGGCGCTCGAAGGCGGCGAAGAATTTCTATGAGTGCCAGCAGGATCAGAGACTCCACCGGTGGCGCGAGGAAAAGCAGATCGAAGACTTTCGCCGTGGGTTCACCACGACTATCGGCGAACAAGCCGATTGGTGGTGGTGCGACGTGGAAGGCCCGAACGAGTACGCTCATTAAGAACTCGCTGTCCACGTGTAGCAAACTACAACAAGAATAAACACCAGCTTCGACTCAGAGCGTGGTAGAAAAATGCTCGACTTCATTCTTGAAACGCCGTCAATCCGAGCCCGGCATCACTACTTCGGGAAGAGCCGCTTCAATCGCGGCGCGCTCTGCTTCCAGCCACGGCGGCAGAACAAGTGCTTCGCCGAGGTGCTTTGGATCTTCATCGACTGCGAAGCCCGGATCATCTGTCGCTAATTCGAACAAGACACCGCCCGGTTCCTTAAAGTAGACCGACTTGAACCAGAAGCGGTCGATCACGGGCGTGGGATGCGCACCAGCGGTTTCGACGCTGGCGCGCACTGCATTCTGATGCGCCTCTTCGTCCACTCGCCACGCCAGGTGATGAATGCTGCCTGTGCCCCATGCGCCACGCGGCGCGCTCGGCATTTCGCGCAGATCGACATAACGGCCAGAGCTTCCGCCCGCGGCTCCGTAGCGGTGCCATTCGCCTTCCGTGCCGAGATGCTGAAAACCCATCGCGTTTTCCAGAAATTGACTCGTTAGGCCGAGGTTCCTCTCGGACATGCGCGCGCCTTCCAACCCACGGATCTGATGCTCGGCCGGAACAGGACTGCCCAACCACGAGGTAAAAGGGCGGCCTAACGAGCTTCCACTTTCAACCAGCGCGAGACGTAGGCCATGTGGATCGTCGAAACCGAGCGCGTGCTCGCCGAACCGAACCTCCGCTCCGTGCAGGCGCACGCCGAATTTTTGCAAACGTCCGCTCCAGAAAACCAGACTTCCGGGAGGGACGGCTAACGAGACTTCGGTGCTCAATCCATATCCGGCACGGCTCGGCGCCATTTGCGGCCAAGGAAAGAAGGTCAGGTCCGTCCCGGGATGTCCTTCTGCGTCAGCGTAGAACAGGTGATACGTGCCAGGATCGTCCTGATTCACGCTCTTCTTCACCAATCGCATCCCGAGTACGCCCGCGTAGAAATCCACGTTCTCCTGCGCCGGCCCGGAAATGGCGGTGACGTGATGTAAGCCGCGAACCGTTTCCATTCCGGAAGGTATTCAACGCGCACCGCTGTGCCAGCGGTAGGAGGCCTTAGGGCCCGGTTGCTCTCTTGAGAAGCTATTGTAGCCGCCTCGCTGCGATCTCACGAGCAGCCGCGCAGAACGGCGACACAGCGCGTTGCTACAGCAAGGATACGTGTGGGACGCGAAGCGTTCGTCTCTCGAGCCTCTCGACAGAGCCAGACTTAGCCAACGCTTCTGATCTCGAAGAGCTAGCCACCTCGACGGGACGGCGCAGCACACCGTTCTACCAGCGTCCTCATGGCCGCTTGCTTTCGCTGGCCGGCTTCGCTTTCCCCGGCGCCGCGTCAGGTTTCACCGAGACCTCAGGTGCGACGTCATACTCCGGCTTCGCTGCTCCCATGAGCCATTTGTCGAACCAGCCGACAATGTGTTGCAGCCGCTCGATCCGATGCCACGGCTGCCCCGCGCGCGAGAGCTCATGCGTCTCGTTAGGGAACTTCACCATCACGGTCGGAATCCGGCGGAACTTCAGCGCGCGGAACATCGCCTCTCCGCCCGCGGTCATCGGCGTGCGCGTATCCGTTTCTCCGAGCACGAACATCGTCGGCGTCTTCACGTTGTTGATGTAGGTAATCGGAGAGCGAGCCTTGAAATCTTCCCGATCCTGAAAGGGCGGTGTCTTGAACCAGGTCGGCTGGAAGAGCGTAAAATCCGCCGTGTACCACCACGATTCCCAATCCGCGATGTCGCGTTGCGCGACCCCGGCCGCGAAACGATCCGTGTGCGTAACCACCCAGTTGGTCAGCAAACCACCGCCGCTCCCGCCGGTGACCGCGAGCTTCTTCTCGTCGATGTAGCCGCGCTTGATCGCGTCGTCCACGCCGAGCATCAGATCCTGATAATCGTCCCCCGGATAACGATACTGAATCACGTTTCCGAACTCCTGGCCGTAGCTCGTGCTCCCGCGCGGATTCGGATAGAGCACCACGTAGCCTTTTGCGGCCATCCATTGAAACTCGTGATCGAACACGAATCCGTAAGCCGCGTGTGGCCCGCCATGGATGTTCAAAACGAGCGGGTATTTCTTCGTCGAGTCGAAGGCGGGCGGCTTTTGCAGCCAGGCCTGCACGCGTTTGCCGTCAAAGCTCTCATACCAGACTTCCTCCGGCTCAGTCAGCGTGAGTTGATTGAAGAGCTCGCGGTTGACCTCCGT
>JACCTI010000151.1 GCA_013812515.1 Chthoniobacterales bacterium | reverse complement strand
ATCGAGCAGCGAAGAAGAGTGAACCGTGCAGGGCACGAAAACCCTGCTCGGCGCACTTGCGGAGCAGGGGCTTATTGAGTTTGCTCTCTAGCGTCTAGAAGCCGGTGCCAGACTGCTTCCGCACGATGCTGCCCCGCGAGCTCGCGAAACTTCTCCAGGGAAGGCGTGAGCTGAGTCGCCTGCGTGGTCATCTCAGGCAGCGCCGAGCGCGAGGAAGTTTGCCAGGATGCGTTTGCCGTTGCGCGTCAGGATTGACTCGGGATGAATTGCACACCGTGTATCGGAAGTTCGCGGTGCGACAATCCCATGATCTCACCCTCCTCGCTTGCAGCCGTCTCCTCCAGACAACTCGGGAATGTCTCGCGCTCCACAATCAAGGAATGATATCGCCCCGCTACGAACGGCGCCGGCATTTCGGAGAACAGCGCCACGTCGATGGCTGATCAACGAAGCCTTGCCGTGCACAAGTCGCGGGGCACGGACAACCCTGCCGCCGAAAGCTTCTGCGATGCGATCGTCGCCTGCTCGAGGCTGCCCTTCGGGATGCCGAGTTTCAGCTTCACGTTGTCGATCCGTAAACCGCTGCCGGCTCGTAAGTCGTTGCTTCAGCCACCATCCATCTTCCAGACTCAAAGCGACGAAAGAAGCAGCTCGCATAGCCTTCATGGCAAACACCAGGGCCGAGCGCTTCGGCTCAGACCAGCACGCAATCAGCATCGCAATCGGTCCGAATTTCCTTCACCAGCAGCCGATGGCCTGAAGTCTCCCCTTTCAGCCAAAGCTTCCCGCGCGAACGACTAAAGAAGTGGACTGATCCGGTTTCGTTCGTTAGGCGAAAAGCTTCGTCGTTCATGAAGCCGACCATCAGGACGCGGCCGGACAGGTGATCCTGGACGACGGCCGGGAGCAGACCGTCCAGCTTGGAAAAGTCGAGGTTCATACTGCGGAGGGGGGCGGAACGTGGGGCCACTGCGCAGCGTTTTCAACGACAGTGCGGGTGATCGCGGGATATGTCGCTGCCGCCTCCCGCGACAAAAAGTAAACAAATCGATGCTTGACGGCTGCGGACTCGACCCCCAGCGTGCGGCTCACAAAGTTAGATCGTGGCGATTCAAGGCGACTTGCTCCACGTTAAAAAGTGCTAAAGGGCTGCTCAGATTCCGGGAGGTGAGGTAGGTCAGGTTCGACAGGTGGAATCACAGGAGCGACGCATCTTTTAACGTGTCTGCAGGAGATGCTTTTGGTTGTCACGCAGGAGACTGCCATGACAACCATCGCCACCGATTCCCTCGCCGAAGTTGATTCCGCGACTTTCACCGCCGCACTGCTCAAGCCCGCGCTCGAGTCTACGCCGCTGACGCGAAACGAGAGCCTCAAGGCGGCGCATCCGCACCGGGCACCATCGCACAGACGCTGGCGGACTCTGAGGCGCTGAGGTTTTCAGACGACGATTACGAGTTTCTGAAGTTCCACGGCATCTACCAGCAGGACGACCGCGACAAGCGAAAGACCGGCAAGGAATACATCTTCATGGTCCGTGGCCGCCTGCCGGGCGGTGAACTGAGTGCGGCGACCTATCTCGCATTTTGATGGCTTGGCGACTTACCTCGCCAACCAGACGCTGCGGATTACGACACGACAGGGATTTCAATTCCACGGCGTAGTGAAGAACGGCCTGGGTCCGTTCATGAAAGGGATCAATGACGCGCTCGCAACCACGCTGGCTGCGTGCGCGGTACCATGATGGCCGAGTTGGCGTTGTTCTTTGGCGCGAGCCCCCGCGTGCTCGCTTTGAGACGCACGTGGCGATTGGTATGTTGCAGATGAACCGGCGGTTCGGCTGCAGCATTCAACGGCGCGCGACGGCGCGGAGTACCCATTGAGCATCGCGGCGATCTGCGACCCAGGCCCGTTTTGGTTCGTCGCGGCAGAGAAGTTCTGGTGCGTTCCGCTCCGAACGACCCTGGGCAGACACCTCTCAATATCTGCCCAATGGTGAGTTCGGCCGGCCGCTAGCGAACGTTATAAACTTCCACCAAGCCGATGCCGCTGTCGACGAGGGCGAGGACGTTCTGCCCTTCGAGCAATAGGGAGTGCAAGAGGCCCGTGGATTCGGCGGGGCGTGTAGAACCCCGCAATTCATGTGGTGAATCTTCGTCACTTACGTCTTCTTCCCCCCTAGGAAACAAAACGAGCTGTGCCTCCCGGAGCGACCCAGCGCGCAGGTGAAGGGCAGAGGTCCTTAATGGCGAATCGCTGTGCCTATTTCGCTTTAGGTTTCTGACTTACCCCATGCCGAGAGGAGTGAGGATCGCTGACGGCGACAAACAAACCAGCGAACGCAATGCTTATGCTCTTCATGACGCGGGTGCCCGTCCTCTTACCCGCTATGCCCGAGTACGACAAGCGGTTTGTGGAGCGCGCGCGTCTCGCGTGCTGGTCTCGGCATTCTGCAGACAAACTCTTCTCTCCTCGCTGTGGGATATTGCTTGTAACTTGACTGTTTCGAGGGCGGATTCACCGGCTGTTACGGCACACTGACCTCGCCGCGAGCGAGGCGAGAACTTGTCTTGCTCCCTCGCTCCCGCTCATTGGCTTGACCGCTACAGATCCAGGTCGCCCGCGCTCAGCTCCTCCCGCGAACGGCGGGACGGCGGCGTCAAAACGTTTCCTTCCAGCACCTTTTTCAAGAGGTGTCGATGGCAGTGCGCTTCATCTTCGACGCAATGACAAAGGAGGGTCACGGTTCTGCTGGTCGCGAGATACTGCAGAAGTGAGAGCGTAAACTTCTGCCCGTGATTCTTGGTGTTCCTGTTCGCGCGTCGATCCTACCGCCCTCACGCCATTGCTGCAGGTAACGGCGGGTATCCCGTTTAAGTGATCTTACCCGATAGGAATTCATCCCGAAGTTGTTCGCTCGGACCTGGATTCGCCATCCAGACGTCGTGACGACCCTTTGGCAGTCCGCGTCCTCGTCCACGGGGTGCTAAAAATCCTAAGTCCGTCTCTGCCGCGCTCGATCGGCGTGCGTGCGAATTCACCCGTTGCTTTTCAAATGTTGCATCAGGATGTTTCTTGCGCTCATCAGCCTAACGACCTTCTTAACGACCTGACGACCATGGTAAATTCATCACGCGCGTGAATCTTCGCACCGTGGCACCGATGGGAGAAATTCGAAGCTGCCCTGGAGAAAACAATCAGGACGAGAGGCCCCGTCCTTCCAAGCCGTAGCCACGCGATTACGTGACAACGCTTACCTTTCTCCGATACACCGCACTACAGCGAGCCGGGTCGCTCGTAGAGCGCTTCGTAGCGCGGAACAATTCGATCGGCGCTGAACCTCATTTCCGCATCGCGCCGTCCTTCTTCCCCCATTCGTTTCGCGAGGGCCGGCGCGTCGGCCAGCTTTTGGAGCGAAGCCGCCATCGGCTCGATCTCACCGAAGGGGTGAAGGAATCCACTCCGGGCGTCTATCACGACTTCAGGGATCCCGCCCACCCTAAAGGCGACCACCGGCTTCGCATGAAACAACGTTTCCAGGATACTTAACCCGAAGCTTTCCGACTCCGAGGTGTAGAGTCCCGCATCCGCGGCTGCCAAATATTCTTCGACTTCGAGAACGTTCTCTTTCACGATCACATGATCCTGGAGATTCAAGTCACATAGCAGGGAAGCGTGCGCCGAGAAGGATCCACCCGCGAGAATGAGCAGGCGCATCGAACGCGAAGTCTGCGCGGCCGCGAAGACTCGCAAGAGCAGATCGATACGCTTGGGCGGTCGCACGTTCGAGGTATGAACAACGAGAAAATCATCCAGGCTTACGCCGAGCTCCCGGCGCACCTCGGTCGCTTCGCGTAGCACCGCCGATGGGATGAAGAAGTTTGCAATCACTTCCACCGGCCGTTTCAGATTGAAAGTCGAAAGCGTCTCGACACGCAGACTTTCGGAGACCGTTGTGATGGCCTCAGATTCGGACAAAGCGTGTTCGATCGCCTCGCGATAGCTCGGATCTTGACCAAGCAGTGTCGTATCCGTGCCGTGCAGCGTGGTCACAATCTTGGGGGCGCCAGACGCGCGACCGCCCAGCATTTGCACGGCGAGATACGCGGCCGTCGCGTGGGGGACCGCATAATGCACGTGGAAGATGTCTAACCGCTCCTCGCGTGCGACCCGCGCCATCTTCACCGCGAGCGGAAGAGTGTAATCGGGATAACGAAAGAGGCTGTACTCATTCACCACGACTTCGTGAAAGAAAACCCGCGGCTGCGAAGTATCCAGCCGCACCGGTTTGCTTGAGCTGAAGAAGTGCACTTCATGCCCGCGCCGGGCCAGCTCCGAGCCCAAGGCCGTGGCCAGGATGCCGCTTCCGCCGATGAGCGGATAACAAGTGATTCCGATTTTCAAAAGAGTCGAACCGATCGCGGTATTTCGCCTAACGAGTTCACGAGCAAATCGTCCGTCAGGAAGAGCGCCTGCGCGTGTGCGACGCCTGCTTCCTCCCCAAGCAGGCGGGCGCGCGCGATTTGCAACTCGACGTAACTGCGCGTGCGCAACTGTGTGGCATGGCACTCCATCAATGCAATCCAGGCTTGATATTGCGCGCTGATGTCGACCCGAATCACGCAATCACCCTGCCGCCGTTCTGCCCCAGGGGTGACTGCATACTTAAGGTGCTGCGCGAGCGTGTGGGGAGAGAGCTGCCGAAGCTCTGCCACATTGCGGTAGCGGGCGAGCCGCGCCGCATCACGACAGAGACCGCCTACGATTGCGTGGTCAGGGTGCTGGTCCGGTGAAGTCACTGAACTAAGCAGGACGTCCGGCTGAACGGAACGAATCTTCCGAGCTAGCTCAAGTGCATTTCTGTTCGACGCCTCGATGTGGGCGTCGCCGCCGAAGTCCAGGAAATCAAGGTTGGCGCCTAACAATTGCGCGGCGCGCCGCGTTTCCGCCTCGCGCTCCTCCGGCGTTCCGTTCGTGCCGGACTCGCCGCGCGAGCACACACAAAGGAACACTTCCGCACCCCGTGCGACTTCGTTCAGGAGGATTCCGCCGCAGGCGAACTCGACATCGTCCGGATGTGCGCCGATCGCGAGAATTCGCATCCGTTAAAGTAGCGTATGCTGCCAGCTTGCGAATCCAAAGCACGCCAGCTGGAGCTTGCGCTACGATTCTCCGGGCACATACGCACGATCCGGTTCGGAGATTTCGTCGCGTGTGACGAACTGCACTTCAGGCGCTTCCGCGGTGTTGAGATACTTCATTTCGCCGAAGCCAGCGACGTAGTGCGTGCACCCAATCACCGACTGCATCCAGCGCAAACGCGTCTCGCGCGTCGGACTGATCTGTGCGCGTCCGTATCCTGGCAGCGGAAGGCGGAGGTAGGCATCCCCGCCCTTATGCAGCAAGAGACAATCGCTCGCGCGACGGGCGCGCACCAGCTCGCCCTCGTATTCCACGTCAACGAAGTAGTCGTCGACCGCTGTCGCGCTTTCGCGAAAGCCCGGATCACCGGAGCGCATGACCCGAACGCCCTCCAGCAGACCCAGGCGCTCATACATGCGCAGACAGAAATCCGCCACGGTAGCAGCGTCCACTTGGTCGAAAGGTTGGACCAGGCTCTCTGGCAGACATTGCACTAGCTGACAGCGCGTTTTCTTCTTCCACTCCGGCAGAACGCGTTTGGCGAAGAGCGGCGAGAATTCTTTCTGAATTTTGTTCGCGAAAGAGAAGTTAAGACGGCGCTCTTTTCCGGTGTGCAGCTCGCGCAAAATCGTGACCGTCTCGCGCGGGTCATGATCGCTGTCGTGAAAAAAGAAGACAATCTCGCCGCCGATCTCGCGCTGCAGACGGCGCGCCGTCTGAATCTTTGCGAAAAGAAAGCGCCGCGGAAAAATGCCGCAGGGTTGCTGGCCAAAGCAGATGATCGGCAACCCCATGCCCGTGTATGGTAGCATAGACCAGAACAGAGGCGTCCCGCGTCTCGACTCAGAGGCTAAGCGCGGGAGATCTGGCCGCCCTCAGCGCGCGAAGATCGTCTTTTGCAAGAGTGTCGCGAAGACGCAGACCATGGCGCAGCCGATCACGTTATACCAAAGGTACCCGATGTTCGTGCTGTAGAACAAGACCAGCACCAGCGTCTGCGAGAGGAGCGCCGCAACGAAGACCGCACTTCCTCGCACAAAGCGAAGGAAGAACGCGCTCAGAAACAGACCGAGAATGGTCCCGTAGAAGATTGACCCGAGGATGTTGACCGCCTCGATCAGATTTTCGACCACATTAGCGAAGAGTGCGAAGGCGATCGCCACCAAACCCCACGCCGCCGTGAGCAGCTTCGCGACCCGCAGGTAATGTTCGGGCGACGCATCGGACCGGATGAGGGGGCGATAAAAGTCGACTTCCGTGGTTGAGCCAAGCGCATTCAGTTCCGCCGCAGTTGAGGACATCGCTGCGCAAAAAATCACCGCGATGAGGAGCCCAATGAGACCGTGCGGCAAATAATGAAGAACGAATGTGATAAAGACGTAATCGGAGTCCTTCGTCTCCAGCTGCGGATTGTAGCTCTTCAGCGTCTCCTTCACTTCGCCACGGATCTTTTGGATTTC
>JACCTI010000148.1 GCA_013812515.1 Chthoniobacterales bacterium | reverse complement strand
ATCGCAAACTCGGTCACGACCGAAGTGACGGTGGTGAAGTAGTGGACGACAAAAATTCGTCCATAGATTACACAGATAAAGCGCAGAGCTCGCAGAGTTCCCCGTGGATCATCTTTTTGAATCTTTGAGATCTGTGGCCCTTTTTCTCCGCTTGTAGATGGAGACCGATCCGCAGCGGATGGAGCGCATCGTCAGCTTGTGTAAGCGGCGAGGGTTCATCTATCAGGCAGGCGAGATCTACGGCGGGTTGAATGGCGTCTGGGATTTCGGTCCCCTTGGCGTCGAGCTGAAGCGCAATCTAAAGGACTACTGGTGGCGCGTGATGGTGCGCGAGCGAGATGACGTCGTAGGAATGGATGGTTCGATCCTGACGCATCGGGCCGTGCTGCAAGCCAGCGGGCATGAAGATACTTTCAGCGATCCGATGGTGGATTGTGATGTCTGTAAGAGGCGATTCCGAGCGGATCAGCTGGCGGAACCGCCGGCTTTCTTTGGGCTGTTCGACATCGTTTTCTTAGGCAACAACGATTCTCACATCGGCCAAACTAAACGTTCCGCCGGCGGAGATTCTCTAGCGGATGCGAAGCGTAAAGTGAAGATTCAGGCTGCATACATCCAACCGCGCGAGACCAAGGATCTTCGAATCGATCTTGAATCCGGGAAAAAAGGTAATCGAACGCCCTGCTGCACACACTGCGGCTCCGACTTGTCAGAATCGGAGGCACGACCTTTTAATCTGATGTTCCACACACAGATTGGGGCGTCCTCGGATCCCACGTCTACCGCGTATCTGCGCCCGGAGACGGCGCAGTCAATTTTCGTGCAGTTTCGGAACGTGCTCGATACTTCGCGCAAGAAGCTGCCTTTCGGCATCGCGCAGATCGGGAAGGCGTTTCGCAACGAGATCAATCCGCGGAACTTCATTTTCCGCTCTCGGGAATTTGAACAGATGGAGCTCGAATATTTCTGCGCGCCCGAAGAGGGACTGCGACTGCTCGACTACTGGCTGGAGGAACGGCTAAAATTCTACGACAACATCGGCATCTCGCGCGCGAAACTGCACGTCCTGAACGTGCCGGATGCGGACCGCGCCTTCTATTCGAAAGGAACCTATGATATCGAGTACGAGTTCCCGTTTGGAGTGCAAGAGCTGGAGGGTGTCGCGTATCGAACCGACTACGATCTGACGCAGCACCAAACGGCCAGTGGCAAGCCGCTCGACTATTTCAATGAGGAGACGAAGGAACGCTTCGTGCCCCATGTGGTCGAGCCGAGCGCGGGCGTCGATCGCACGTTGTTGGCGCTGATCTGCGAGGCGTACGACGAAGAGATAGTCACGGCGGAGAACGGAAAATCCGAGACGCGCACCGTGATGCGCTTCCACCCGCGGATGGCACCGATCAAGGTGGGCGTGTTTCCATTGCTCAAGAACAAGCCGGAACTGGTGGCGAAAGCGCGCGAGGTGCACGCGCTGCTCAAGCCGCACATGATGACGTTTTATGATGAAGCTGGCGCGATTGGGCGGCGTTATCGCCGGCAGGACGAAGCCGGGACACCTTTCGGCTTAACGATCGATTTTGAAACGCTCGGTGAACGTGGAGATGAGCTGCGCGACACCGTCACGCTGCGGTACCGCGACAGTATGAAGCAGGAACGGATCGCGATCGGCGATCTGCTCACCACGCTTTTGCCAAAGGTGCATTAACCCTGTCCCTGGTGATGATCCTTAGCTCACACCGGGGTCAACGTCCCGGCTACAACTCAGCCGGCAGCGCGAAGCATCTCCGCCGCGCCGGAAGTTCGAATACTTAATATATGGCGACTCACCAAGACCAAATGGAGCGGGCAGGGGAACGCATCTCTCTTTGGGAGGCAACCAGCGAGGTGGGAAGGTTGAATCCGTTAGCGGAAAATGCGCGCGCGGATGTTTGCATTGTCGGCGCCGGCATTGCCGGTTTATCGGTCGCTTACACGCTCGCGCGCGCCGGCCGCAGCGTGATCGTGCTCGATGATGGTCTGATCGGCCGCGGCATGACGGGCCGGACCACAGCGCACATCGTGAACGCCCTCGATGATCGCTACTACGAGCTCGAGAAACTGCATGGAGAAGAAG
>JACCTI010000143.1 GCA_013812515.1 Chthoniobacterales bacterium | reverse complement strand
CAGGTCTCAGAAGAGAGCGTGGTCTGCATCATCGAGGCGATGAAAGTGATGAACGAAATCAAGGCGGAGACGAGCGGCGTGATTGCGGAGATTGTGGCCGAGAACGGGAAGCCTGTGCAATTCGGCCAGGTGCTCTTCCGAGTGAAGTAGGGACGAGGTGGGAGTTGAGTGATCGCACGAATTCGACCCGGGTTTCTTCACGCCGCTCTCCATCCAAACCGCTCAGCTGATGTTCGAGAAGATTCTGATCGCGAACCGTGGCGAAATCGCGCTGCGTGTGATCCGTGCCTGTAAGGAGCTGGGCGTCCGGACGCTCGCGGTTTACTCGGAAGCGGACGTGGATTCGCTGCATGTGCAGCTGGCCGATGAAGCAATTTGCATCGGCGCGGCCGCGAGTTCCGACAGTTATCTGAAGGTCGACCGCATCATGAGCGCGGCGGAAGTAGGCGACGTCGATGCGATCCATCCCGGTTACGGGTTTCTCGCGGAGAATGCGCACTTCGCAGAAGTTTGCGACAGCTGCCAGATCAAGTTCATCGGCCCACCGGCCAGTGCGATGCATGCGATGGGCGACAAGAATTCCGCTCGCGCCTGCGCACGCAAAGCCGGGGTCTCCGTCACGCCCGGCAGCGACGGTATCGTGGAGAGCGAAGAGGAGGCACTGAGGATTGCGCGGAAGATTGGCTTTCCGGTCATGATCAAAGCCGTCGCGGGAGGCGGCGGTCGTGGGATGCGTGCTTCGCACAACGAGGCAAGTCTGGCCCCGATGTTTCACGCCGCCAAAACGGAGGCGGAGAAGGCCTTCGGGAACGGCGACGTTTACATTGAAAAACTCATCGTTAACCCGCACCACATAGAGTTCCAGGTGATCGCCGACAGTCACGGAAAAACCGTTCACCTGGGCGAACGCGATTGCTCGATTCAGCGGCGGAACCAGAAGGTGATCGAGGAATGTCCATCGCCACTCCTGACGCCCGCGTTGCGTAAAAGGATGGGGCGAGCCGCGGTGAAGCTCGCCCAGTCGGTCGGCTACGTGAATGCCGGCACGATGGAGTTCCTCGTCGATAACGAGGGGCATTACTACTTCATCGAGATGAACACGCGCATTCAGGTGGAGCATACGATCACGGAAGAGGTTTACGGCTGCGACCTGGTGAAGGAGCAGATTAAAATCGCAGCGGGCGAGCATCTTTCGCCGCATGTGGTGAATGCGACGCCCCGCTCGCATGCCATTCAGTGCCGCATTAATGCCGAGGATCCGGAGAGGAATTTCCAGCCGTCGGCTGGCAGGATTGCGTTTTATTACGCCCCGGGCGGGCGCGGCGTGCGGATCGACTCGCACGCTTACACTGGCTACGTGGTTCCGCCATATTACGATTCGATGATCGCGAAGCTGATAACCGTGGGCGCGACCCGCGAGTCGTGCATAGATCGCATGCGGCGCGCCTTGGATGAGTACTACATCACCGGGATTAAAACGACAGTGCCGTTTCACAGTGCCATGATGCGGAATGCAGATTTCCGGAACGGCCATTACGACACCGGCTTCGTAGAGCGCGTGATGAACTCGGACAATTTCGAGTTGAGACCAACGCAGAGCCGCTTGCACGAGTAAGTGACGGGCTCGCTCTGATGATTATATCGTCCGCTGTGTCAGCGGGAAAGATTGCGTGGCAGGGACATAGGAAACCGCCATCCGAAGTGCAGGAACACCTGGAGGGAGGGGCGCTGTCTCGGCCCCTTCTGCAAAGGGCCACGCCGCGGGCGTCCCTCCGAAAATGAAACCGTCTCAGAACCTGCTGTTACCAGTGCTACCCCTATAAGAGAGGGGCGCTGCGAGGGGCACAGCCGCGTCATCGTCAATGAAGTTAATAAACGACGGACGGCTCGCGTTTCCACTCCAACGCCGCTTCGGAAACGAGCGTGAATTCCACCCTTTGAAACCGCTGATCGATTGCCATCTCTACGGTATCCTTGACCTCGGTTATGTCGAGGCGAGCGACGCTGTCCATGTTGCCACCAGGATGATCGCAGGTGGCGTCGACATCATTCAACTGCGAGCAAAAGGGCGAAGCTTGCGTGAGATCAATGGGCTCGCATTTGAACTGCACCGCGTTACCGCGGAGGCAAACGTACCGCTCGTGATTAACGACTACCCGGAGATCGCGCGCGACGTCGGCGCTGAAGGTGTGCACGTGGGCCAGGACGACCTGACCGTCGCGGAGGCGCGACAAATCGCTGGGACTTGCTTCGTCGGCCAATCGACCCACAGCATTGATCAGGCAAGACGCGCGGCCGCGGAAGGCGCGGATTACATTGGCTTCGGTCCGCTCTTCGCCACGCCCACGAAGCCGGAGTATGTCCCGGTCGGCCTTGACGGCATTCGGCCGACGCACGTCGCCGCCACGCTCCCAATCTTTTGCATCGGCGGAATCAAGCTGGACAACCTTCCGCAGGTCCTCGCGGCTGGCGCGCAACGGGTCGTGATTGTCTCGGGCTTGCTCCAAGCGGCCGATGTCGTGGAGTATGCGCGTGCCGCGAAGACCGTGCTGACGCGCCATTCACAAACCTGAATCCAAATGTCTGTCCTGATTGTCGGCTCGATCGCCCTCGACACCGTGAAAACGCCGGTGGAAGAGCACGCCGATCAGTTAGGCGGCTCCGCTTCCTATGCCGCGCTCGGCGCGAGTTTCTTCTCGCCGGTGAAGCTCGTTGGAGTTGTGGGCGACGATTTCCCCGCCTCGGAATTCGAGTTCTGGAAAACGCGGCAGATCGATGCGGAAGGTGTCCAGCGGGTGAAGGGAAGAACGTTCCGCTGGTCGGGAGAATACGCCTGGGACATGAACACGCGGGAGACGAAGTCCATCTCTCTGAATGTTTTCGAGCACTTTCGACCGGAATTGCCCGCGTCGTATCGAAGCAGCGATTTCGTCCTGCTCGCGAACATCGCGCCGGCGTTGCAAGCACACGTTCTCGATCGAATCGAGAAGCCGCGCTTTGTCGTGGCCGACACGATGGACCTCTGGATAGAGACGGCCCGCGCTGACTTGGATGCGCTCCTGCCGCGGGTCGATCTTTTGATCCTAAATGACAGTGAAGCGCGCGAGTTGACGAAGGAAACCAGCCTCATCCGAGCCGGCAGACGCATCCGCGATGCCGGGCCGAAGTACGTCGCGATCAAGAAGGGCGAACATGGCGCTCTGCTCTTCGGCGAGGATGAGTTCTTCAGCTGCGGCGCGTATCCGCTGGAAGATATCCACGACCCGACCGGGGCAGGGGACACCTTCGCCGGCGGAATGGCAGGGTATCTCGCGGCCGCCGGTGGCGAGTTAAATTTCGCCGCCTTCCGGCGCGCGATGATTTACGGAAGTGTGCTGGCGAGTTTCAACGTGGAGGCGTTCAGCCTGGAGCGCTTGCGCACTCTCACGAAAAGAGAGATCGAGGAGCGCTATCAGGTCTTCCGCGCCATGAGCCAGTTCGAGGTGGTAGCCTGAACGGCGGCGATCAAGGGCGACGCTGTCGCTTGTGAGGCAAATCGCGCCGGCCATCTTCCTTTTCTTCGCCACGACTCGATTGCGGAGGATCTTCCTCTTGCTCATAATCTTGATCCTGCTCCTGAGCTCCCCCTCGCCGAAGCGGGAATTTACACGTCAGTGGTGGGGCGGGGTCAGCGCCCCCAGCTACAACCGTTGCGGGAGCCGCCGATCAGGAGTCCGCGTCTTCGTCGGACGCAGCATACCGTGCGCGCAGTGCTTCCAACTCCGCTTCCAGCATTGTCAGGCGCGAACGATCTGCCTCGATGGCCTTGAGCAAACCGTTCAGGACGGCGTGCAGATTGTGATCGTGTTGGTCGGTAAACGACAGCGCTAGTTCCGCGGTCGCATGTCGGATAAACTCGAGATCACCTTCTTCGCTTAGCATCTCCCTACATATAGCAAAACGCGGCGTGCGGACAAGAAACAATGCTTCTTCCAGTCTGAAATTAGCGGCCAGCCCAAGTCGAAAATCGCCAGCGCGCGCCCGTGAAGATTCGAACTTCAAACCTTCTGATCCGTAGTCAGATGCTCTATCCAGTTGAGCTACGGGCGCTCAGCGGAGGCTTTCTTAACGGAGGAAGAGAAGGGCGTCAAATGCTGGGCGACTCGGCTGGCGGAGCGGGGGCGAAAGCATCGGCCGCGCGGGAAAACTCGCTCGGAAACGCTCCTCTTGAAGCCGCCTTGTAACGTGCCGAAAAACGTTCGCGATGTCGATTGCAAAAGGTTTTTGGGGTGTTACTCGTTCCCGGTTATGGCTGAGCTGATCAAAGCGGACCAACTGAAAACCCGCCTGAAAAAGGTTCCTGAATGGGAGCTGGAGAAGAAGCACATCGAGCGCACGTTCGAGTTCGATGACTTCTCCGAGTCGATCGATTTTGTGAATGCTGTGGCCGAAGTTTCCGAGGAAGAAGAACATCATCCCGACATCGATATCCGTTACAACAAGGTGCGGCTGATTCTCTCCACCCACAGCAAAGGGGGGCTGACCGATCTCGATTTTGCGCTCGCCGAGCGCATCGACACTCTCTCCGAGTAAGCTGTGACCGCACCGTTCGAGCGACAACCAACTCGAGCTCGCGTCCCCCTCGACAGTCCTCGGGGTGGTGTCGGTTGCCGCGGTTTGGAAAGTGGTTGAACCGCGCACGCAACCACCGCCGCCACCGCCGCTCGGAGCGTCGCCGACGCCGGGCAGGTGAGGAGGGGTTCTGCGCGCCTGGCTCTCGCGATCGCTTAGTTCGAGACGGCCCGCCCTTCGTCCGCGTCGATAAATTTGAACATCGTCCGGATTTCTGACCGCTCGGCCATCCCAGCCTCTTCTTTCCGGCGGACGAGCGTCTCGGTGACGTCGTCATCCCAGCCGCATTTCCGCATGAACTCGTTCCAGATGTGGATTTCTTCCTCGCCAGGGTGGCGGCCCTTCGTGAAGCACCACTGCAGGATCTCCTCATCCGTGCCGCCTTGCGCGACGCGCTCCACGAGCTGGTGGTAATCGATCGCGAGAAAGCTGCTGCAGCGCCGGTCGAAACCTTTGCCGAGATTCGGGACGTAATCGGGCGGCATTTCTCCGCGGGCATGCGCTTTGATCTTGTCGAGCATGCGGCCGAAATAAACGATCCCGCCGGCCTTCGCGGCGGGGCTCCTGACCGGTAAGCCTTTCATGGTTAGCGGACAGTGGGAAAGATCGCCCCGCTTTTCAAGCTTTACTCGTCCGTGCAACCGGCGACGCAGCGGATGCGCGAAGCGGCTTGGCACACGCGCGACTCCGTTCGAGGTTCCCCTGCATGGACCGGATCGTCGGGATCGAGACGGAGTACGGTTGTTTGGTGAACGGAGGCAGCCAGCAAAGCGGCGGCGAAACGTGGCCGGCCCAAGTGAAGAATTATCTCTTCCGCAAGGCGGAAGCGGGCGCGATTGATCTGCACTACCGGGACTACGAAGAACCTCCCGGCAATGGCGGTTTCCTGCGCAATGGCGGCCGCGTTTACCTCGACATGGGCCACATTGAGTATGCCTCGCCGGAGTGTCTGAATCTGCGTGATGTCGTCGCCTACGACCTGGCCGGGGACGAGCTTCTCCAGTCGTCCCTCGAAGCGCTCGGGGTGGCGGACCGCGTCTCTTTCATCAAGAACAATGTCGACCACCAAACGGGCGCGACCTTTGGTTGCCACGAGAATTACCTGATGAAACGCGAAGCGCAGTTCACGCCGCCGGTTCTGGGAACGTTGCTCGCATTTCTCGCCACCCGCCAGATCTTCACCGGCGCTGGCCGGATAGGACAGGCGAACCCGCTCGCCTTTGATTTCGATCTCCCGCAACCGGATGCGCCGGTCAAGTTTCAGATCAGCCAGCGCGCGGATCACATCGTGAACGACATCTATCAGTGGGTGCAGTTTAATCGCGCTATCATCAATGCGCGCGATGAGCCTCTCGCCGATTATCGCAAATACCGGCGGCTCCATCTGCTCATCGGCGATTCCAACGTCAGCCCATTCGCAACGGCCTTGAAGATCGGCACGACGGCCTGCGTGCTTTCGCTCCTCGAGCAACGCCGCCTCACGAAAAACCTGAGCTTGCTCGATGCCGTCCAGAGCACGCGCGAGATCTCTCGCGACCCGACGCACGCATGGATCGTGCGGCTTGAAAACGGCAAGACGATTGGCAGCCTCGACCTGCAGTGGGAGTTCCTCGCGTTGGCGATGAAGCATCTCACCGGCCTGAACGACGAAACCGATTGGCTGCTCGAAAGCTGGAGCTTCACACTTGATGCGATCAAGAATAAGCCGGAGGCCCTCATCGGCGGAGTCGACTGGATCACGAAGAAATGGCTGCTCGAGACCTTTGTGACCGCGGAGAATCTCGGCTGGGATGACCCTTGGCTCCAGAGCCTTGACCTCGAGTATCACAACATCGATCCAGCGAAGGGGCTTTTCTTTGGGGTGGTAGCGGCAAAGCGCATCGGCGAATGGAACAACGGCGTGCGGCAGCCCGCAGCCACGATGTCGCCGCCGGCAAACACTCGCGCCGCCGGACGCGCCCACGCCGTCCGTTGGTTTCAACAGCAGACAGAGCCGTATGTGATCAACTGGGATTCGGTCGCTTCGGCAGGTCGCGATTTCCTGCTCATGGGCGACCCGTTCGAAAATTACACCGGCGAAGTCGAACGCTTTTTGTCGCGGACGCGCAGCGGCGAAACTCCCGCTGCACCGCGCCGCGCTCCTGATAGAAAATCAGCTCGTGAGTAGCAGGTCGGT
>JACCTI010000111.1 GCA_013812515.1 Chthoniobacterales bacterium | reverse complement strand
CCGGTGGATCGCAGTTAGTCCAGTACAACAAATGGAACTGCCAGGGCACAGCGTACAATCGCTGCAAAAGAATGCGTCATCGCTCGGTCTCTTCGAGCAATTTGACCAGGTGGTCCTTCCAGAGCGCCGCAATCGTATGAGTGCCGTGGCCGCGTGTTTTCTCGCTCAAGGGGAGAACGATGGCGCGACCCTGCGGGACGCGTTTTATCTCCCGCTCCAGAACCCCGAGCTCCGGTGGATTGATCAGATCGTCGGCCGAATTAATCGCAAGTAAGGGCGCCTGGATTTTCGCGAGGGCCGCGCCGGGATCGTAATCGTGCGATGCTTCCAAGGCATAGAGCACGTCGTTTGCGTCGCCGGTTTTCATGTAGTCGTTGGCAAATTTGTCGAGTGCCTCATCTGCTTTCGCGAGCGTCGGCGCTTCCGTCTGACGCAAAGGAGGATTGCTGCTCATTACCCAAAGCATCTCGGCCGCGGTCCGGAGGCTCGGCGGCTGCGCTTGGTAGTCGCCGCGGCTCCATGCAGGATCGTTGCGAATCGCGTCGATCACGACGCGACGCCAGGCGCGGTTTCGCCCGGAAATTTGCACGGGCAAACTCGCCAGCGGCATGAGGGCATCCATGAATTCAGGATGCGTTTCGCCCCAGATCCAGGTGTGCATTCCACCCATCGAGGTGCCCATGATGAGACGCGCATGATCTACGCCGAGCCCTTCGCTCAACAGCCGGCGCTGCGCCTCAGTCATATCGGTGTAGCCGTAGTGCGGGAATTTCGCGTGCAGGCCATCACTTGGCTTGCTCGATTTTCCGTGGCCGATTCCATCCGGCATGATGATGAAGAATTTCGCCGCATCGAGCGGCTGCCCGGCGCCGAACAACTCGCCAGCGAACTCTGGCCGAAGGAATTGCGCTCCGCTTCCCGTTGTTCCGTGCGTGATCAGGACAGCGTTGCGCGCGACGCCTTGCTCGTCCTTCTCCAGCTCGCCCATCGTCCGGTAGTGAATGCGGAGCTCGGGCAATGTCTCACCGGACGCGAATCTGAAATTCGGCAGGACGAGATTGCCTTCGGCCGCTGGCGAATAGTCGGCGGCGAGAAGCGAACAAATCGGGGAAAGGAAGAGCCAGAAGGCGAAGAGGCGAAACGATTTCATGAGTGACTTTGGGCCACGCAGAGCGAAAGGCTAGAACCGGTTAGTTCTGTTGCGGAACTGCGAGCACTGAGCATTTCGGACAGCGAGATTAGTTTCGTTCGGGCAACGGGCTCTGAGATGAAACCGGGTAGGCGATCAGAAACGCAGGGAGCAGGGAAAGAGAAGAAGGTTCAGGCGCTCTGGGCGGATCAAACTGGACGCAAGCCTATGTCCTGCCAGCGGGATTTCCGGGACGCTCCGCGTCACAGCTAGCAGCGGTATCATCTGTCTTCCAATCCGTGTTTCATCCGTGGCGCTCCGTGGCGGTCTGACTCTCTTCCTGACATGTGCCGGCGGCAATTCGAAAGAGGCTGCCGAGTTATCGCGGTAAGCCAAAGATGAAAACGGATGAACACGAATGAAGGACGGGGGCGACCTGGCGGATCCTGTTCGCGACGAGGATCTAGCTCGATGGAGAAACTAGAAAGCGCCAAAGATTCGTGTCGAACAAAGGCAGCTTTGTTGTAGCGACGGCGCTGGGTCGCCGTTCTGTACGCGTTCGTGAGGTACGCGATGCGCATCGACGCAGCGAGGCGGCTACAGCTTCAATGCCGGGAGGCATCCCCCGATCGCGGCGATCTCCGTCTTTCCAACGCTCTCACTCACAGGTATTCATTTCTGCCTCTGGTTCCGCCGCGAAATCCATCCCGTGAGCAATCGAAATTTTTTCGCTGAACTAAGACGGCGCAACGTTTACCGGATTGCAGCCGCCTACGCCTTCATAACGTGGGTGGTCATTCAAGTCGCGACGATCGTTTTCCCCGCCTTCAACGCGCCGCTCTGGGTCGTGAAGGTGATCATTTGCCTCCTCGCGCTCGGCTTCCCAATTGCGGTGGCTCTGGCGTGGGCTTTCGAGATTACGCCGGCAGGAATCAAGCGCTCCGACGAGTTCGCGCCAGAGGAACGCGGCGGGCCTCATAGAGGACGCAAGCTCATCACGATCACGATCCTCGCAGCGATCATTGCACTCGGTCTCTTCCTGTTCCGATCCGAGCGCGGGCAGCAGTTGTTCGCGAGCGTTGTGCGCTCGGCTGGATGGCGGAGCCACGGCGGCGGCGACGACGCAAACAGCAGATCGATCGCGGTGCTGCCATTCGACAACATGAGCGGGGAATCGACGGACGCATTTTTGCCGATGGAATTTAGGACGATTTGATCACGAGTCTGGCCAAGATCAGGAGCTGAAAGTGATCAGCCGTTCCTCCGCGGCAACCTACCGGAACGCGCCGCGCCGCGATTTGCGCGAAATCGGCCGCCAGCTCGGAGTCTCCAACGTTTTGGAAGGAAGGCTGCGCCACACAGTCGATCGGGTGCTCCTGAACGTGAGCCTCGTCGACACGGGGAATGGTCATCAAGTCTAGGCCGAACGTTATGACCGCACCTTGGCGAATGCCCTCACGCTGCAAGGTGAACTCGCGACCGAGATCGC
>JACCTI010000071.1 GCA_013812515.1 Chthoniobacterales bacterium | reverse complement strand
CCATGTGGTTCTGAACAATGTGATCTTCCGCCGAAGCCAGCCGCTGAATCTGTTCGCGATCAAGCACTACGGTCTCCACGGGATCTGAGTTCTCCCGCTGGCGCAAAACCAACACGAAAACGATGAGGACGGGCAGGAGCAGGGGCAAAAAAAGCAGCGCGGCTAAAAGCCAACCCAGACACACTAACCCACGGGAGAGAGCGGCCGAGAACGGTCATGCGTGGTTCGCAGCTGGTCGCCCACTCGGATCCTGGCAAAGCGCGGACGAACTCCTGGATCTTCCGGCGGATCACGGCGGCGGATGATTCGCCCAAGCCAGCGGCGACCAGTTCATCCAAGTGAACTTCGATACCATCGCGCAGCGCTGATTCCTGGCGAATCTTTTCAGCACTCCGGCGGGTATTCCCGATGTGATAAGCGTTCGGATGGACGAGATGCTTCTGCAGATAGGCGCGAATGCCATCGTAATCTTCCGGACTTCGCGCCTCGCAGCCAAGGCAGTTGGCATAAATGCGGTGCAAGCCTTTGCCGGCAGTCCGGCACAACTGCTCCAGGGTGCGCCTCGGGAGTTCCATCGACGTTGTTCTCGAACACGAGTAGGGCCCGTAGTGATCATCGTAGAAGATCACGAGGCTCGCGAAGTGCAGCCTAGCAAACGCACTGAAAGGCAGGTCCGGGTGATTCGTAAGATTGCCGGCGATCTCATGGAGAACGTTTTCCAAATCCCGCACTCGCTCAGGATTTACCTGGTGACGAACGTGAAAACGCTCTGCGTCATCGGGGTTTGGTAATCTAATCAACTCCACGGAGCATCCGCTCGGGAAATGGTCCCTCATATTGGAGGCAGCCGGCGCGCCCCGGCACGCGGCGAAGGCCGGGCTTGCCGATCACAAGGATGGGTTTGAAACGGCGCAGGAAGGCGAAGATCGGGCGTAAGACAGCCGAACCTGTCAGGAGCGGGAAAATTCCTGGGAAGCAGAACGTAAGATCACCTCGCAGCCTGGGATTGGTCTTATTCCTAATCCTGGTTTGAGACAATCCTCAATTTGTGCGGTTTCCGCGGCTAAAGGAGCTGCATGGGTGTGCTTCGCGGCACCGCCCTTTCCGCCGAACCGAGACCAATAAGTGAAGCCTTGAGCGGCACTCGGCGCGCCGAGCGGTCTTTTTGCAGGGCCGTCAGCCACCAAACGTTATCCCCGGAAACTCCAGGATTTCGAGTTTCTTGGTTTTCTTGTTGTAGATACCGATAACGGTGAGCGGCTTTTTATCCTGCACGCTTGTTCCCGTGGCGATCGCCACGCCATATGACTCTGTCCCATCGGGTTCCACGATGAGCCCGTAGCTTCCAAACTTCTGCTTTACCGCCTTATCCATTTTTTCTCGGACGTCTTTCCGGAAATCCTCCCAAGCTTCCGGGGAGGAGGCACGGAGGACACCGACGCTACGGATCAATATCAGGAAGACTGTGAGCAGTCCTAGTAGCTGTGAACTTCTAACCTTCGGGGCTGAGATTCGAAAAATAAGCGGCATGGTGTTTAGGTGATGGGGCGAGTGATGGGATGGGTCTCCGGCGGGACTGAAACCTCTCCACGAATTGATTAAGAGGGCGAAGCGAAGGCGAGAACTTCCGGATTCGTCGCCTCTCCTTTTAACTGCGCCGACGGCCAGTGTGATCGCCAGCGCAACGAGAACAATACCGCTCGGCCGATCGAGTGCGCGCTTTTTCTGCTTCCAATTCGCGATCACGCCGCGGCGAGTTCGTCACAAGCGAATCGAGCAGCTCCTGCGCGGTCCGCGTCACCTGCTCCACCGCGCGGTTGAACGCGGGCTCGTTCGTCTTCGACGGTTTCGCGAAGCCACTCAGCTTGCGCACGAATTGCAGCGCGGATGCGCGAATCTCGTCCTCGGTCGCAGGCGGCTCGAAGTTATGCAGTGTTCGAATGTTCCGGCACATAAGAGATCGTCGCGCGATGAAGGCCCCGCAAGTTTTCAGGACGCGACGGCGGTGCCTCGGACCAGCCGAATACGACGCCGCGGCGGAGCAGGTAAAACCGGCGGAACCGGCGGATAAAGAAAGCGCAGTGCCGCGTCGAGCCGATGCGCCCAGGCCGCTTCGGTGTGACCGGCGCCTTCATCTTCGAAATAATGAAGATCCTCGTGCAAACGCCAGCCTTTCTCGAGCAGCCCGCCGCAGAGCACGCGGGTGCGTTCCCAGCCCGGCTCATTTGTCCCGGTATCGAGCCAGATCTTCAGCGGCGGTTTCGTTTCCTCCTCGATGTCCTCAACCATTTCGTACAGGACTTCATCATCCCACCAGATCGAGGGCGACATCACGGCCAGGCGCCGGAAAACATCTGGATGCCAGAAACCAAGCACAATGGTCGCGAGTCCACCGAGTGACGACCCGCCCAGGCCGGTGTAATCCGCTGCCGTCAGCGTGCGGTAGCTCGCATCGATGAACGGCTTCAGCTCATTGATGACGAAGCGCCCATACTCACGCAGGAGACCTTTGCTGCGCCTGCGTTTGCCTTTTTCGATGTCGCCGCGCGTGGGCGTGTATTCGTGCAAGCGCGCTTCCCCCGCGTTCGCGATTGCCACGATGATCACCGGTTCGATGAGCTTCTGATTCACAAGCAGCTGCGCGGTTTCATCAGCGCCCCATTCGACCCCGCCGAAAGCCGTCGCCGCGTCGAAGACATTCTGACCGTCCTGCAAGTAGAGAACGGGAAAGCGTCGAGTCCGGGCGCGCCGATAACCGGGAGGCAGATAGACGAGCACGTCGCGATTGTTCCCAAGGAACTTCGACGGGAAATCCGGATGGCTTTGGATATTGCCAGTGAGCGTGTGATCGAGCATCCCGACAGAGCTTATGGTGGAGGAGATACGCCTTGTCGACAGGTTGCGGATGTTTCAGTTCGGGGCCGTCTCGAACTCTCGTGCTGCCAATCGTAATCGATGCCGCTGCCTTCGATCACGAGCACGAGGGAGAATTGCGCGAAGAGATTTTCTCGACTTCGCGTTTTCCTTCGCAAGGAATAGGCAGCTCCCATGAACGAACGTTACATCCGTTGGTGGACGCCACATCTTAGCCGCGATTTCGAGATGCTCGTGTTTGGCGGGGGCCGTGGCCTTCCGCTTATCCTCTTCCCGACCTCGTTTGGTCGTTTTTACCAGAACAAGGACTTTCACCTGACGGATGCGTGCGCGGAGTACGTCGATAGCGGGAAGATTACGATCTACTGCCCAGACGCGATCGATCTCGACAGCTTTTACAACAAAGCGATCCATCCGGCGGACCGCATCAGAACGCACATGGCCTTCGAGCGCGTGATCGTGCACGACGTCTTCGACCATGCGCGGCGCGAATGCTCGACTCATCGCGTGGCTATTTGCGGCGCGAGCCTCGGCGCGTATCACGCCGCGAATATCGCTTTTCGCCATCCGGACCTGATCAGCCATCTAATCAGTCTGAGCGGCGCGTTCGATATCAGCGATTTCTTCGACGGCTACTACGACGACAACGTTTATTTCAACAGCCCATACGATTACCTCCCGAACCTGCCCGATCCGTGGCGTTTCAATCACATGGGCCTCATTCTCGGAACGGGTGAGTGGGATAACACGCGCCACGAAAGCCTCCGCATGTCGGGAATTCTCCATGCGAAAGCGATCAATCACTGGCTCGATGACCGGAAGTGGTGCGGCCATGATTGGAACTATTGGCGCGACATGCTGCCGTTTTACCTGTCCAAAATATGAAGGGGTTCGATCCGCAGATTCGGGGATTCGCGCAGTCTTTTGCGGATGACGCCGGACGTGCTTCATCCCTTGGTAATCTGCGGAAAACTGGGTAATCTGCGGGCCCTTCGTCGCAGTCAGTAAGCTCTCTCATGAAAAAAATCGGTATTCTCTTCGGTCAGGAAAACAGCTTCCCGCCGGCGTTCGTCGAGCGCGTGAACCAGAAATCCGGGGGCGATGTGCAAGCCGAGTTCGTGCGGATCGACAAAGTCGTGCAAGGCGAGCCGTGCGGCTATGACGTGATCGTGGATCGCATCTCGCAAGACGTGCCGTTCTATCGCGCGTTCCTTAAGAACGAGGCCCTGACCGGCTGCGCCGTCGTGAACAATCCCTTCTGGTGGAGCGCCGATGAGAAATTCTTCAACAATGCCCTCGCGACGAAGATCGGTGTCGCAGTTCCGCGCACGGTGCTGCTGCCTTCACATCAGCTACCATCCGACACCGCCGACAACTCCTTCCGCAACCTCGCTTACCCGATGGATTGGGAATCGATTTTCGCCTACGTCGGCTGGCCGGCGTTCTTCAAGCCTTTCGCGGGCGGCGGCTGGAAGAATGTCTACAAACTGAACAATCCCGAGGAATTTTTCCGCGCCTACGGCGAGACCGGTCAGCTCGTGATGATGCTCCAGGAGGAAGTGAAATTCGATATGTACTTCCGCTGCTACTCGATCGATCAACGGCACGTCAAGATCATGAATTACGAGCCGCGTCATCCTTATCATCTGCGCTACCAAACCGACTGGCAGGCGCCGCGCGAGATCCTCGAGAAGGTGCACTGGGGCGTGCTCCAGTTGAATCAGTATCTCGGTTACGACTTGAACACGGTCGAGTTCGCGATTCGCGATGGAGTGCCGGTCGCGATCGATTTCTGCAACCCGGCGCCCGACGCCGAAGTGATGTCTGTCGGCCAGGAAAACTTCGAGTGGGTGGTGGAAGCTGTCTCCGAAATGGTGCTCCGCAAAGCGCGTGAGCACGTGCCCGGGCAGGACAACCTAAGCTGGGGCAAGTATGTGCAAGCCGGCGCTAAGAAACGCGCGTTGCACGACATGGTGTAGACGCCGACCGCAAAGCCGGAGCACAGGCATTCTGCCCATGTGGCCAGCGGGCGTCTCGCCTGCTGTTGCTGCGGCCGGAGAGCAGTTCCCGTCAAGACAGCTGCATCCGATCACTGCCTGACTCGTTGTCTTAAGAACACCGGGCGAGACGCCCGCGCTCCAGACTTGCGTCACCTGCGGACTTGGCGCTTCTTGAGCCGTTCTCCACGTCGACTTCGTCGGCGCCGACAACTGATCGCCGCCCATGTTCGAGCAAGCCTTTCGCAACATCGATGACGTCCTTTGGAAAGAAGCCGGCTGCACGACCGAGCTCGACTACATCGAGCAGACGTCGTGGCTCCTATTCCTGAAATACCTCGACGCGCTCGAGCAGGACAAAGCCGTTGAAGCGCAGCTTAACGGCAAGACCTACAACTTCATCCTAGAGGAGCCATATCGCTGGGAAACCTGGGCCGCGCCGAAAGGCAAAGACGGCAAGCTCGACCACAATGTCGCGCTCACCGGAGACGACCTGCGCGACTTCGTGAACGCGAAGCTCTTCCCGTATCTCCACGGCTTCAAGCAGCGCGCGACCGGCCCCGACACGATCGAATACAAGATCGGCGAAATCTTCGGCGAGATTAAGAACAAGATTCAGAGCGGCTACAACCTGCGCGAGATCATCGA
>JACCTI010000070.1 GCA_013812515.1 Chthoniobacterales bacterium | reverse complement strand
TGCACGTCGTCTCCATTTCGGCCGCACTTCCTGTGATAACCAGGGGCTCCGGCGGTATAAACGCGCCTGGGGCGCGAGGGAAGAGCCGATCAGCTATCTGCGGCTCGATGTCTCGGCTGGAACCTGGACCAGTATCAATGGACATGCTTCCGCGCTCCACGAACGTTTTTTTTGCCGAATGCCTCTAACGGTGAACCGGTTGGCCGGTAGCCTGGTCTATCCGCACCTGCACTAGAGCCTTCACTTGAATTTTTATGCCACGTAACTCCCCGGAAGCCCCAGCCTCAAGCTTCAATGTGCATGACATTTTGTCTGCATTTTTTAAGCACAAGAAAAAGATCTTGCTCCTGGGCGTGCTCGGGCTGGGGGCGGCCTGCGCTTTCTACCTTGTTTCTGAGCCTGTTTTTCAATCGAACGCCACTCTGCTTGTCCGCTACGTCTTGGACCGGAGCATTGTTGATCCGATCGATAGCAATTCCGGGAAGGGGCCGAGAACTAATGATACTATCATCAATGCGGAGGTGCAGATCCTAAAGAGCTGGGACCTTGCCGTGCAAGTGGCCCAGGCTTTGGGACCCAAGCGAGTTATTCCCGACAGCGGGAAGGAGCCTACCGTAAACGACGCCGCTGGGACTATTCTTGGCGGGCTAACTGTCACCACGAAGAAGGCGAGCAACATCATCGCCGTGAGCTATAAGAATGCTCACCCGGACGTTGCCAGCCTCGTATTGAACGAGCTCATAACTCGGTACTTCACCAAGCATCTCGAAGTGCACCGCTCCGCTGGGGCATTCGATTTCGTCAACCAACAGGCGGACCAGGTCAGGATGCGTTTAAATCAAATTGAAGACGCGCTGAAAACCTTGAAAGGGAAGGCCGGATTCATTGCACTTCCCGAGAGTGTTGCCGCATTGGGCACGGAGTTGAGCCGCCTGAATGAGCAACTCAGTGGTGCTGAGTCGGAATTGGCGGAGCAACGTGCGCGCGTGAACGAACTGGAACAGGCGCGCCCTGCAGGATCGGCAGCCGTCCCTGCAGCGACGCCTGCTCCCCAACCCACGCTCGCCGCAGAATCTGACTTGGCTGAGAAAGCCGGAGCCGTGCCGGCTCAGCAAATCGACGTCGCTTCCTCCCTGCCTCCGGAAGCTTCGCCGCCGAAAGCCAGCAGCGCTGATGTAGAAAGATATCAGGGACTGGTCTTGCGCGTCGCGCAGCTGCGGAAGTTAGATCTCGAACTGAGCTCGAAATATACCCTGCTGAATCCCTTGGTAAGGGCTAATCAAGAACAGATTGGAAGTCTTGAAAGCGAGAAGAAAGGTCTGGAGCGAAAATTCCCCGGTTTAGCTAACACGGCCCTACCCGAGTCCGGCACGTCCAATTTTAGCACGGAGAGAGCCCGGCTCGTGGGGCTGGAAGCGAAGGCAGCGATGCTCCGATCGCGGCTTACACAGCTGACGGAGATTGCACCGCAGATCACCGATCTGAAACGGAACCAGGAACTCGAAGAAACGCACTACAAGTACTTCAGGGGAACGTTGGAGAAAGCGCGCGTTGATGAAGCGCTGGATCCGACGAAGATGCCCAACATTAGCGCGATTCAGAAGCCGTCGCCTCCCAGCCGCGTGACTAAGGCACGCAACCTGGTGGTGCTTGGACTCGCAGGCGGCGGCCTCGCTTTAGGGATTGCATTTGCTCTGCTGCGCGAGCTCCTGCTGAACAAGACCGTTCAACGCCCACTTGAACTCGAAAACCAGTTGCACACTCCTCTGCTTCTTTCGATTCCGTACCTCAATGGCAGCCGTCGCCTGCGGTTGAAAACGAATTCAAGCAAGGGGGCCAAGGGGAAGCTTATTCCCAGAGGCCGCGACGATTCCGGAGCCAAAGTCGCACCTTGGGATGTCAATCATTTCATACGGCCCTACGCCGAAGCCATTCGCGACCGGCTCAGTCTTTACTTCGAACTAAACGGCCTCACGCATAAACCGAAGTTGGTCGGGATAACGGGACTATCGGCAGGAGCTGGCGCCTCCACCCTCGCTGCTGGCCTTGCAGCGGCGCTCTCGGAGCTGGGTGATGGAAAAGTGCTTCTTGTCAACGTGAACATGGGTCCAGAGGAGGTTCATCAGTTCTTTAAAGGGCGTCCGGCTTTGCCGCTGCCTGCGGCGTTAACGCCCGCTGCTTCTACCGCGGCCGTCGCAGAGAATCTCTATTTGGCCACTGCAAATTCGTCTGCGCCCGGACCTGCGCAGCTTGGATTGAAAAAGTTTTTCGACCTCATGCCGAACATGAAGGCGAGCGACTTCGATTATATCATCTTTGACATGCCTCCTCTTACGGACATAAGTCCAACATTTGGGATTGCCGGGTTTCTTGATCGCACTTTGCTTATCACTGAGGCCGAAAAAACCCATCGGGATTTCGTGAAACGCCGTTATCTCGCTCTTGCGGGTAACCGCGACAATGTTTCTGTCATACTGAACAAAACGCGCAGTTACACGCCAAAGTGGCTGGACGGGGAATCCTAACTCTGTCCCGCACGAAGCGGCTCAAAGATCGCTTCCGAGGCTCTCAAGGGTGAGAGCTACACCCGAGCAGTCTAGCTGAGTAACAGACGGTAGACACTAGGAACCGCTGGCCTCGAGTGTTCTTTCCGTTGTTTGCGAGACACTCACAACTGACGAAGCATGTTACGGAATCGAATCTATTACATCGTCAAGCCGTTTGTTCCTCGTGTTCTTCGAACCGCGGTGCGGCGGAGAGTCGCTTTGGGGTTGCGGGAACGGGGCTTGGCCAATTGGCCCATCATGCCTGGTTCGGAATGTCCACCTGGCGGCTGGCCCGGGTGGCCCAACGGGAAAAAGTTCGCCCTGGTCCTCACGCATGACGTTGAAGGAAAGGCGGGATTGGACAAATGCCTTCCGCTCGCGCAACTCGAGCGCGAGATGGGATTCCGATCATCCTTCAACTTCGTCCCCGAGGGCAAATACCGCGTTCCAGTAGAACTGAGAGAGCAACTGGTGCGT
>JACCTI010000048.1 GCA_013812515.1 Chthoniobacterales bacterium | reverse complement strand
CGCCGCGCGCGTCTCATCGAGCACCGTCCCGACAAACAGCTCATCCATGTATTTGGTGTGGATGAACGCCTGCTCTTCTGCATTCGGCACCACGATGGTTATCCCGCGCCGCGCAAACGCCTCTGGAAACAGCGCCGCCTGCATGGTAAAACGCGTGCCGAACAGCGCCAGGCGCCGTAATCCCGTCGCGGCGGCTGCATCCGCCGTTGCCTCCACGATGCTAAGCAGAGGAATACGCGCCCGCTGCTGCAGCTCTGCGAAGACGAGGTGCGGGGTGTTCGCCGCGATCAGCGCGAAATCAGCGCCTGCGCGCGCGAGCCGTTCGATCTCGGCCGCGAGGAAATCAGTCACCAGCCCAAGCTCGTTCGCTTTGAACCAATCAATCAGGTTCTTATTGTCGACGCTGTTGATGATGATCGACGGGGCATGCCCTCCCGCCTTGCGCGCGCGATAAGCCGCCATCAACCGGCGGTAATATTCAACCGTCGATTCCGGCCCCGTCCCGCCGATTACCCCAAGTATCTTCACTCGGATATCTTTACCCGCTCGTCAGGATTAGCCGAGCGATTTCCCAGCGCGGGAGAGCTGTTCTTTGGCCACAGATTGACACGGATTCAAGACGATGCCTGGAGAAGGCGCTCTCTGCGCCTGTGTGTGTTGCCTTACATGTGTCCATCCGTGGCTAAAAAGATCTCTTCTCTCAGTTTGAGAGAACGCGGAGCGTGTGCACAGGAGCTGAGTTACTTCGCCCGCGCCTGCATTTAGACGCGCTCGTAGCCTGAGATAGCGGTAACTCTAGACATAGCCGAGAGGGCTTACGCCGTGAATTGCCCCGCCTTCCCGGGCTACTGATCGCTGAGGGCCTGTTGGAGGATGGGGCAGTGGAACAAATACCCGCGCCCTTCGGATTATGTCGCCGCGAAAAGAGAGCGCTCGAACAACCGTTCGCGAACTCCCAAGTGACAGTCGAGTCGCGCTGAAGATCCCGGTGTTGATGTCTCCTCCGGTCAAAGCGCTGGAGAAAGCCGGCTTCCGAATTGGTCCGCGACGAAAAGACATCTTAATGTTGTGGTCTATTCCGCCCTGTTCGCCACGACCTGCGGTAAACCACTGCTCCGGTGAGGCAGAACCGGCTTGGGCAAGATCGAAGCGTTGGAGCCTCCTTAGGGCACCACGACTGCTGGGTCTTCCAGCCGAACTACCGGAAATGCCGCGACTTTTCGCTGAACTCCTTTTGGAGCTTGGAGCACATCAGGTCGCATAACTCAAAGATCTGCGGGTCGGAGATGACGTAGAAGGTTTTTAAGCCTTCTTTGCGACGAGAGAGCATTCCGGCATCGGAGAGAATACCGAGGTGCTTGGAGACGTTCGCCTGCGTCGATTCCGTGAGCTGCACCAGCTCGGTGACATTCTTCTCCCCGGTTTCGAGCGCGATCAGGAGCTTGAGGCGCATAGGTTCGCCGAGGACGCGGAAGCGTTCCGCGACGAAGCCGAGGGCTTCGGGTGATAAAGAGCGCGATTGTTTTGACTTTAAAGACGCGCGTTTCATATTGCTAGACCGTTATATAGTTGTATAACCCATTAGCTGGGTGACAGCAACTCGACGATCGCAGCATGAAGCATCTCAGCCATTTCGCCATTTATCCGTATATGCCAATCGTCTTTGGCATTTTGCTGGGGGCGACACTTGGCTATTTCGGGCAGTGCTCTTCGGGCACTTGCCCGCTGACATCGACCTGGTGGCGCGGCGCGATCTACGGCGGCGTTCTCGGCACGCTGTTTTTCTTCACCTCCGGCAAAGCCCCCGACCTTAAACACGCTCCCGGCTCCGCAACGCAGGAGCGAGTCACGCCGGGAACCTGATCACAACATCCTCCTCCTTTTATGTCACTCATCTTCGAACGTATTGAAACGGATGGAATCGCCGAACTCTCCTATCTCCTTGGAGATGATAGCGAGGGTATTGCCGCCGTTTTTGATCCCACACCCGACGTCGACAAGTACGTAGAACTGGCGCGCGAGAAGAAAGTCTCGATCACCCACATCTTCGAAACACATATCCATGCGGATTTGATGAGCGGGTCGCGGGAACTCTGCGCACGTGTGGATTCCGCGCAGATTTACGGCAGTGGCGAAGGGGGCGCGGAATACGGCTTCGCGATCCAGAAGATCAAGGACGGCGAGGCCTTCGATTTCGGAAAGACGCGCGTCACCGTCCGCCACACTCCGGGACACACGCCGGAGCATGTCAGCTACGAGATCGCCGAGAAGGACAGTCCGCAGAAACCGTGGGGTGTTCTGACCGGAGATTCGCTTTTCGTGAGTTCGGCTGGACGGCCCGATCTGCTGGGCAGCGCGCAATCCAAGAAGCTCGCGGCGCAGCAATTTCACACGCTCCGCGATTACTTCCTCAAACTTTCCGACAGCGTCATCATTCATCCGGGCCACGGTCATGGATCACCGTGCGGCGCGGACATCGGTGATCGGCTGGAGAGCACTATCGGCTACGAGCGCGACTCGAATCCGTTTCTCCAATTCACGGATGTGAAGGAGTTCACCGATTACGCCCTCAGCACAGCGCCGCCGGTTCCCGCGTATTACCCGCGCATGAAGAAGGTGAATGCGAAGGGGCCGGAGATTCTTGGCAATCTTCCTATAGTCGCCGCGCTATCCGCGAAGGCATTCAAAGCCGCAGTCGACAAGAAGGCTGGCGTGCTGATCGACACGCGCGACATGCTCGCGTTCGGCGGCGGGCACATTGCAGGCGCTCTCAATATCGGCGCCTCTCCGATGCTCTCGATCTGGGCCGGTTGGTTCCTTGATCCGAAGAAGCCGGTGTTGCTGGTGCTCGATGCGGACAGCGACATCGAGAAGGTCGTGAAGTTCTTCATCCGCACCGGCTACACGAAATTCGCGGGCTATCTCGCGGGTGGAATGAAGGCGTGGAACGGCGCGGGCCTTCCCTTTGAAGAGTTGCCGCAGATGAGCGTGCATGAGCTCAAAGACGCGGGGAAAAGCGTGCAGATTTTCGATGTCCGCTCGCCTGATGAATGGAACGGCGGCCACATTCCGAACGCGCAGCATTTATTCCTGCCGGAGATTCGCAAGAAGGCGACGAAGTTCGACAAAACGAAACCGACGGCGGTGTATTGCGCGAGCGGTTATCGCGCCAGTCTTGGCGCGAGCATGTTGCAGCAAGAGGGCTTCACGAACGTGCACAATGTTCCCGGTAGCTGGGGCGCATGGAAGGCCGCGAAGTTCCCGGTCGAGAAAACGGAGGAAGCGTCATGATCTCGCTCCTTGCTGTCACGACCGCGACCGATCCGCTGAGTTATGCCGGACCGGCTTGGTCTCCTTACGTGGTCGGCGCTCTGATCGGCGTGCTGTCGTGGCTGACCTTCTATTTCTCGGATAAGGCGATCGGCGCATCGAGCGCGTACGCGAACGTAGCCGGCGCGATCGGCCGTCTCGTTTCACGTCGGCACACCGACTCGCTTGACTACTTTAAGAACAATCCGCCGAAGCTGAATTGGGAACTCACGCTCGTGATCGGCGTGCTGATCGGTTCCTTCGTCGCGGCGTGGACTGGTCATGAGATGACGGGCGAATGGCTGCCGCCGATGTGGCAGGCGCGATTCGGAGCGAACTCTTACATCTTGCGGATGATCGCCGCGTTCGCCGGCGGATTGCTGATGGCTTTCGGCGCGCGGCTGGGCGGCGGATGCACAAGTGGCCACGGCATCAGCGGGACGCTGCAACTTTCAGTCGGCTCGTGGATCGCAGTGGTCTGCTTTTTCCTCGGCGGAATTCCTGTCGCGATGCTGCTCTTCGGAATCTGAGGGACGCTTATGAAATCAACGAACAGCGGAAAAGTAAGCGGAGCCGGCAGACAGCTCCTCCTCGGATTGGTGTTCGGCGGAATCTTCGGTTTCCTTCTGCAGAAGGGCGGAGTGGGCAAGTACCACATCCTGATTGGGCAGCTTCTCTTACGCGACTTCACGGTCGCGAAGGTGATGGGCACGGCGATCGTCGTCGGGATGCTAGGTGTGTTCGTGATGCATTGGATGGGCGTCGTGAAGCTGCACATTAAGGCTACGCGGATTGGTGCGAATACGATCGGTGGGCTGATCTTCGGCGCCGGCTTTGCACTTAGTGCTTACTGCCCCGGCACAAACATGACCGCGCTCGGTCAGGGCAATCTCGATGCGTTGTTCGTCGTGGCCGGGATGCTGGCCGGGTCTTATCTTTACGCGGAAGTCTCCGGCCTAACGAAAGGCTCCATCGAGAAGTGGGGCAATCGCGGCGAGCTGACGTTGCCAGACCTTCTCAGCATTCCGCGCAAACCTTTCGTGGCGATGTTCGCAGTCGCCATCGTCGCCGGGCTGGTGGCGCTGGCAAAGCTCACCATTCGTTAGGCCACGATGCGATTCGTCCTCTCCGCTGACTTCACGCATGCCGGAGGTGCGCGTTGATCTTGGCATTGATCCTCGCGGTCGGCATCGGGTTGTCCCTGAGCATCCTCGGCGGTGGTGGCTCCATCATCACTGTCCCGGTCCTAGTGTATGCGGCCGGCCAATCTCCGCAGCAAGCGGTGCCGATGTCCCTAGCGATTGTCGGCGCGGTGAGCGCGGTCGGCGCAGCGATCCAGGCACGGGTCGGACTCGTGCATTGGAAGGCTGTGTTGATGTTTGGCGCGGCGGGAATCCCGGGCGCGTGGGTCGGCGCCCAGCTTACCCATTTCGTCTCCCCGGCGGCGCTGCTCCTGATGTTCGCAGCCCTAATGTTGCTCGTCGCGGCAAAGATGTGGTTCGGCAAAAAGCCGGTGGCGGATGGCGCGGCTAATTGTCACCCACTGCGATGCGCGCTTGCGGGCGTGGCGGTCGGATTCGTGACTGGTTTCCTCGGTGTCGGCGGTGGTTTCCTACTCGTGCCCGCGTTGGCGATGGCGGCACATCTTCCTATCAAAACTGCCGTCGGAACGTCCTTGGCAATCATCGCCTTAAACTCGTTAGGCGGGCTGATCGGCCATGCAAAGCACGGAGCACTGAACTGGCATCTGACACTCGTCTTTCTCGCTGCGGCCCTCGTCGGAACGATCGCCGGGATTCCGTTGGCGCGACGAGTCTCCGCCGATGCGTTAACGCGCGGCTTTGCCGTATTCGTCGGCGCGGTTGCCCTCTTCGTGGTCGCAGAAAACTGGCACGCGCTCGTCCGGCCCTCTCTCAATTCAAACAGCGAACAACCAAATCAATGAACAAATTAATCAAGACGATCGCGCTCGCAGCACTGCTGGCGCTTCCAGTGACCGCCACAAATGCGCAAACCGAATCCCCGGCGGGAAAGACGCACCGGATTGTGTTCGAAGTGACGATGGAAGGTCTGGAGCAATGGACGGCCGCTCTGAACAACGTCGAGAATCTTCGTACCGCGCTCGGCGCAGCGGCCGAGATCGAAGTCGTGGCGCACAGCAAAGGTCTCGGAATGCTGATCGCAAAGGATAACGCACTCGTTGATCGCATGAAGAAACTCGCCGACGCCGGTGTCGTTTTCGCCGAATGCGAGAACACGATGAAGAAAAAGAACGTGACGAAGGAGCAACTCCTGCCGTTCGCCACGACGACGGATTCGGGCATCGCCGAAGTGATTCGCAAACAGGAAGCCGGCTGGAGCTACATCAAGAGCGGCATCTAAAATCTATGACTAGAAAAGACAAAATTACGCTCGGCTTTGTGGCCGTAGCCTTTCCACTCACCTCGTATTTCCTCTCGAGCTCGCATGCGGCATACGGAGGAGCGTGCCCGGCGTTCGCACTGCTCGCAGCCGCTCCGGGCATCGGCCACCAGAGCACTGCGAATAAAGCCGCGCCTGAATGGCAGCTCAAAGATCTCGACGGCAAGCCTTTGAAGCTTTCGGATTTCAAAAACAAGGTCGTCATTCTGAACTTTTGGGCGACCTGGTGTCCGCCATGCCGGCAGGAGATTCCAGACTTCATCGCCCTGCAGAAACAATATGCGGACAAAGGTCTCGT
>JACCTI010000037.1 GCA_013812515.1 Chthoniobacterales bacterium | reverse complement strand
GGTTGCTCTGTTCAATCCCGCGCGCATCTGGACGGACAAGGATGATTACTACCCCGAAGAAATCGTTTTGCTGAATGGATCAGGCTGGAAACCGAATGAGGATATTTATCTTTTCGTGGTCGACTCTGCGACGGACCAGTGGACTTACAAGAGCACGGAGAAGGCGGACGCGAACGGCAACTTCGCCGTCGATCCTTATTTCATCGTCGAACAGCGCCACCTCGGCGTCACGTTTAACCTGACCGCCTACGGCGCCGAATCCACGATGCAAGCCGGTGTGACGTTCACGGATGCCGGACAGTTCGAATATTTCGCCAGTCCTTCCCCATTTTTCACTATTTTGCCCGGAAACAGCGATTCGTTCAGCGAATCAGTCAAAGCTCCGAAGAACAACGGGACCTTCTCCGCGGAGCTGGTTATGAACGGAACGGGTGGAACTCCTATACCCTCGGGGTGGATGAGCATGAGCCAAGGGGCTCGGCGTTTCAGGACCGGCGATTCCTCCGGGACGGCCGTCACCAAGAATTGGACGGTCACGATTAACGTTCCCGCGGGCACGCTGGACGGGACCTACACCGGAACAATAACTGCAAATGTCACCAGCGGAACCGGCCCGGGCACCAGCACGGGCACAGCCGTGACGGTCAGGGTCGGTGCCACTTCGGGTGCAAAGGTTGGGTCGGTCGCAGTAGGATCCCAAACGGGCACGTTGACGGCGGGCACTGGCGGGACTGCAACTTACAACATCAATGTTAAGCGAGGAACCACCGGAGCATTTACGGCCGATTTAAGTGCCGGAGCCTTGCCATCAGGAGCCAGCGCGGTCTTCAGCCCGAGTTCTTTATCCTTTACATCTACCGACTCATCTAAAACGGCCGCGCTGACGATAACGTCGTCGAACTCAACACTTGGAGGCACGACAAACTTTAGCGTAACAGCGACAAATGCTGTGTCACCAATCGACGCTGCAAGCGTCGTCGGCATATTCAAGGTGGGCAGCAAGGTAACCCCGACGATAAACTGGTCCAACCCTGCGAACATCACGTATGGAACGACGCTCAGTGGGACTCAACTCAATGCCACAGCCACCGTCGGTGGCGACACGGTCGCCGGCAGCTTCGTTTACACTCCGGCCGCTGGCACAGTGCTCAACGTGGGTGACTCTCAGACGCTGTCCGTGACGTTCACGCCTACTGACACGAGCAACTACAACACAGCGAACAAGAGCGTCTCACTTAACGTCAACAAGGCCTCCTCGACCACGACGGTTACCGTGAACAATGCTAGCTACGATGGGCTATCGCACGGCGGTACCGCGAGTGTCACGGGTGCAGGTGGACTGAACCAGACCCTGACGGTGAGCTACAGCGGCCGTAACACGACGACCTACGGCCCGTCGGCAACTGCGCCGAGCAACGCGGGCGATTATACCGCCAGCGCGAGTTTTGTTGGGGACGCCAACCACAACAGCAGCAGCGACACTAAGGACTACAGCATCGCCCAGAAGAACGCGACTTGGACGACGAACCCAAATAGCAAGACCTACGGTGGTGCGGACCCGAGTCCTTTGACCACGGGCAGTGGCTCAGGCTTCCTCGCGGCGGATAACGTCACCGCGACCTACAGCCGTGATCCTGGTAATGCAGTGGTCGCGGGTGGATACCACATTACCGCGACGCTGAGTCCAAGCGCGGTTTTGGGCAACTACAACATCACGAACGCGGGTGCGAACTTCACGATCAACAAGAGGGACGCTTCGGTGACGGCTCATGCGGCGAGCAAGACCTATGGCGGTGTCGATCCGGCCCTTACTGGCACACTCACTGGCTTCCTACCAGCGGATGGCGTGAGTGCGACCTACGGCCGCGCTGCGGGTGAGACCGTCGCGGGCTACACGATTATCGCGACCCTCAGTCCAGCGGCCGTGCTTGGTAACTACGACATCACTTACAACACGGCGAGCTTCACGATCGACAAGAAGGACGCTTCGGTGACGCCGAACGCGGCGAGCAAGACCTATGGCGGTGTCGATCCGGCCTTGAGTGGCACGCTCAGTGGCTTCCTCGCAGGCGACAGCGTGAGTGCGACCTACGGCCGCACGACGGGTGAAACCGTCGCGGGCAGTCCCTACACGATTAGTGCAACCCTCAGTCCGGCGGCCGTGCTGGGTAACTACGAGGTCACTTACAACACGGCTGAGTTCAAGATCAACAAGGCGACCCCGACGATCACGGTGGCTGCCGATCCGATGCTGATTTTTGACGGCAACGCGCACTCGACGACCGCAACGGCGGTAGGCGTCGACGGCACCACGGCCGTCACCGGCAGCTTTAGCTTCACTTACGATCTCAGCGCCGCGGCTCCGACCAACGCCAAGACTTCCTATGAAGTTGTTGCGACGTTCACCAGCACAGATCCTAATTATAACGGAGCTATGGGAACCGGGGCGCTCACCATCAGCAAGGCTTCGTCGACCACTACCGTCAGCGTGAGCAACGCCACCTCCGACGGGTCTTCGCACGGCGGCAGTGCGAGTGTTACGGGTGCGGGTGGACTGAACCAGAGCCTCAATGTTTACTACACAGGACGCAACGGCACAACCTACGCCTCCTCTATGGCAGCGCCGATCAATGCGGGCGACTACACCGGCAGTGCTAGTTACACAGGCGATGACAACCACACTGGTAGCAGCGACAGCAAGAATTACGGCATCGGGAAGGCAAAATGGTCCACAGGACCGAAGAAGGTGCTCGTGGTGCGTGGAGATTTCTCAGATCTGCCTGATATACGTCCTGTTTCCGTATTCACGGATCTGATGGCCCAGGTGGGAACCAAGTATGAGAACGCGAGCTACGGGCAAACCACTTTGGAAACAAAGGTTACCAAGGTTTACCGGATGCCGAAAACCGGGAAGGCTTACGCGATTGCGGACGATTGGTCGATTGATACGGACATTCGCGCGGCAGCTGCCCGAGATTACGATTTAGATTCCTATGACCGCGTTATCCTGACATGGCCGTCACTAGCTAAGCTGGACGGTTCACGGATGAAATGGAGCGGTTACGGGCTGATTGGTGGCCGCTATATATGGCTGAACGGCTATTGGACTTTCAGGGCTGTTAGCCACGAACTCGGTCACACTTACGGATTCGATCATGCGGGGGCCAACGGGATCGAGCGTGGCGATCCTTTTGACATCATGGGTTGGCTCAAGACCGATCAGCGCAGTGATTTCAGTCCTTACGCCAAACATAGAATTGGGTGGCTGTCCGACGATCACGTTAAGTTCGTGACTCAAAGCGGCACCTATCGCGTCGAACGAATGGACACGCGTAACCCGGCCGACGGCGAACTAGCGTTGAAGGTTGGGGTTCATTGGGTGTTTCTGAGACGGAATTACCCTCGGAACGAGACACTCTACAACGGGGTCTGCATCATAAGAGAGCGCGGCAACGGGACAATGCTCGATGGGATTTATGCCGTCGGCGAAACCTTCTCAGACGGCGACATTAAAATCACTCCAACCGAGAAGGGCGACGGGTGGATGAACGTGAAGGTGGTTTTGTAAATTTCTGTTGCCTCGCGCTGTAGTAAAGCGTAAACACTGACCCGAGGAGAAAAGTGTTGGGGCGCGCTACTCAGCGCCGACGCGAGAAACCGTCGCGGGCTTAGGCCAATCGAGTGTTCCTATTTTCGGTGATGGACACTCGGCATGTCGGCCAATTCCCGAGCCAGCGGAGACGGCCAGGGATCCCGCTCAGACGCCTATGGATCACGAATAGGGAGAAGTAGCGTGATCTGCACGGCTGATGTGAGGTCCCTCGGCGCGCTTCGCCAGCCTCGGGATGACAGGCGCAGACCACGTTTGCCACACAGAAGTTTCCCGGCCTCTCGAAGACGGCAAGCTACAGCTTCTCCGAGAGGCTGGTGAGCGCGTCGGGCGACTGCGCTTACTTCTCCAGCGCTGCCTGCGCCGCGGCGAGGCGCGCGATCGGGACGCGGAAAGGACTGCAGCTCACATAATCCAAGCCGAGGCGATGGCAGAACTTCACGCTGCCCGGTTCACCGCCATGCTCCCCGCAGATGCCGAGCTTGATTTCAGGACGGGTTTTGCGGCCGAGATCGCATGTCATTTCCATCAGCTTGCCGACGCCCTGCTGATCGATCGACGCAAACGGATTCGTCGCGACGATGTCCAACTCTGCGTAGGCCGGCAGGAAGCTGCCGGAATCATCGCGGCTCATGCCGAGCGTCGTTTGCGTGAGATCGTTCGTGCCGAAGCTGAAGAACTCGGCATCGCGCGCGATTTCGTCGGCGACCAGGGCCGCGCGCGGAATCTCGATCATCGTGCCGACGAGATAGGTGAACCTGGTTTTTGTCGCCTTGGAAACTTCATCCGCAACGCGACGAACGATCTCGATCTGGAGCTTCAATTCCTTTGGATACCCGACCAGAGGGATCATGATCTCCGCCCGCGCTTTGATGCCCTTCTTCTGGACCTCGGCTGCGGCTTCGAAGACCGCGCGGGCCTGCATCTCGGATATTTCGGGATAGACAATCCCGAGCCGGCAACCGCGATGGCCCAGCATGGGGTTGAACTCATGCAGCTCCTGGACGCGACGCGAGATGGTCTCGACCGGCAGATTGATCTTCTTTGCAAGATGAAGCTGCTGCTCTTTGTCGTGAGGCAAAAATTCATGAAGCGGCGGATCCAGAAAACGGATCGTCGCCGGGAGACCTTTCAAGGCGGTGAAAATCCCGACGAAATCCTCGCGCTGATACGGCAGCAATTTCGCGAGCGCCGCGACGCGTGCTTCTGTGCTTTCCGCCAGAATCATCTCGCGCATGGCGTCGATCCGATTGCCTTCAAAGAACATGTGCTCGGTGCGCGTGAGACCAATGCCTTCCGCGCCGAACGCGACCGCGTTTTCGACCTGCTCGGGCGTGTCGGCGTTCGTGCGGACGTTCAGCTTCCGCAGCGAATCGACCCAGCTCATCAGCTTCGCGTACTGCTGATAGGTCGCGCTCTTCCGGCCATCGAGCGTGCGGTCGACGAGCACCTGCACAATCTCCGAAGCGGAGGTTGTGACTTCGCCGGCGAAGACTTCTCCGGTCGTGCCGTCGATCGAGATGTAGTCGCCCTGCTTCAAGGTGACGCCGCTCGCGCTGAGCGTGCGCTTTTCATAATCGATCTGGATTCCTGATGCGCCGCAGACGCAGACCTTGCCCATCTGCCGCGCAACCAGGGCGGCGTGGGACGAGACGCCGCCGCGTGAGGTGAGAATTCCTTCCGCCGCGATCATGCCGCGAAGGTCTTCAGGTGAAGTTTCGATCCGGGCCAGGACGACCTTCTCGCCTTTCTCGGAACGGGCGACCGCGTCTTCCGCACTCAAGACAACGTGACCCGACGCTGCGCCCGGACCGGCCGGCAAACCGCTGCCGATCTTCTTCGCCTGACTGACCGATTTGCGATCAAAGATCGGCGCAAGCAGATGCGCGAGGGAGTCGGCCGGAATGCGTTTAACCGCGTCCTCTTTGGAAATCAAACGTTCCGCGACCATCTCAACGGCGATCCGCACGGCGGCGAGACCGGTGCGTTTGCCGTTGCGCGTTTGCAGGATGTAGAGGCGGTTATCCTCCACCGTGAACTCGAGGTCCTGCATGTCTTTGAAGTGCATCTCGAGCAGCGCGCGCACTTTCATTAACGCGGCGTGCGCCACCGGCATCTCCTCCGCGAGCCGCGCGATCGGGTGGGGCGTGCGGACACCGGCCACGACGTCTTCACCTTGTGCATTGATGAGATACTCGCCGTAGAAAACGCGCTCGCCGCTCGCCGGATCGCGCGTGAAGGCGACGCCGGTCGCGCTCGTCTCGCCCATGTTGCCAAAGACCATCGTCTGCACGTTGACCGCTGTGCCCCATTCGTGCGGGATCCCGTATTTCCGGCGGTAAACAATCGCGCGATCGTTCATCCACGAACCCAAGACTGCCCCGATCGCACCCCAAAGCTGGGCGCGCGGGTCTTGCGGGAACGCTTTTCCAGTACGCTCTTTGATTAACGCTTTGAAGCGTTCCACCAATTGCTTCAAGTGCTCGACGGAAAGGTCCGTGTCCTTCTCCACGCCGGCCTTGCGCTTGATCTCTTCGATCACCGTTTCAAACGGTTCGTGATCTTCGCCCGCACGCTTCTGCACGCCCATCACAACGTCGCCGTACATCTGCAGGAAGCGGCGGTATGAATCCCAGGCGAAGCGCGGGTTGTTCGATATGAGCGCGACGACTTCCACCACCTCGTCGTTCATGCCGAGGTTCAGGATTGTGTCCATCATGCCCGGCATCGAATCCCGCGCGCCGGAACGCACCGAAACCAGAAGCGGCGCTTCGTCGTCGCCGAGCCGCTTGTTCACCGAGCGCTCAATTTTGGCGAGCGCGGCATCAACCTGCGCCTTGAGCTCCGGGGGATAACTGCGCTTGTTCTGGTAGAAGAAGGTGCAGACTTCTGTCGTGATGGTGAATCCTGGTGGCACCGGCAGACCAATTCGCGTCATCTCGGCGAGATTGGCGCCTTTCCCGCCGAGGAGCGGCTTCATGTTACCGCCGCCGTCAGCCTTGCCGTCACCGAAGTAGTAAACGTAGCGCGACGCTTTCTTCTTGGGGGCACCGTTGTTCGAAAGGCGCGTTGATTTGGCTGCGCGTGCAGTCGGGCTACGAGAGGATTTGACGCTACGCGTGAGGGGACGTTTGGATCGAGTAGCCATCAAGAAATCAGCCGGAGGGAACGACCGCGTGCACCCTATCGTCTCGGTCTGGT
The DNA here is from genome assembly GCA_013812515.1 of Chthoniobacterales bacterium. Taxonomy (GTDB): domain Bacteria; phylum Verrucomicrobiota; class Verrucomicrobiia; order Chthoniobacterales; family UBA10450; genus JACCTI01. The sequence goes on along the minus strand of JACCTI010000037.1, from coordinate 771 downwards.
GTGTCAACGCGACCGGTTCGCCCGTGACTTTGGATGCGGTCTGGGATCAGCGCCTAACGAATCGCCGTCAGAAACGCCCACCATCCCTTTCAACCGGGAAGCCCTCAATGTTTTCGAGGCGCCGAGAACACTTCTGGCGTCAGGCCGCCTCTGTCTTCATCCGTGTTCATCCGTGGCTCAACACAATCTTAATTGTTATAGTCAGGGATGTTCCAGCCGAGAATGATGTCGCGCCAGCCCATCCAAACACCGTCCGCGTTCCTCGTTAGGCGCATGATCCCGCTGCGGCCGCGGCCTTCCTGCGCATCCCGTTTGTCCTTCGTCAGGAGCGGGTCGTCGTCAAAGAGATACTCATCGAGGTAGTACTCGTTTCGGTCGGGCTCTTTCACGATCGGGTGAATGTGCGCCGGGTTGGTGCGGCCTGGGTAGGGCGCGGGGCGCGTGGTCCGGAACTTATAATGTCCCTGCGCGTCGGTTTTCATCCACCCGCGCAATCGTCCATGACGCCGCGCGGCGGTCTGCTCGGGAGCAGCGGAGTAGAGGCCGCTCGGGTCGGTGTGATAGACGTACAGAATTACGTCTGGCGCGGGCGTCTTGCCGTCCTCTTGGTAGATGACGCCTTCAATCTCCATCGGCTCGCCACCGTCCGCGCCGAGAATTGTCGTCTCAGAATGAAGCGTCTTCGGCATGCCTTCGAACATCAGCTCGCATCCGTCGCAGCCGCCTCCAACAGGTTTGTGCTCTGCGGACGAATCAGCGGCGAAACTGAAA
>JACCTI010000004.1 GCA_013812515.1 Chthoniobacterales bacterium | reverse complement strand
ACGATTTCCACGCCGGAGGAGTCGCCGATCTCGCGGAGGAAGGTTTCCACGAAGGCAGCAGCCTCCGCTTGCGTCATGTTCATCTTCCAATTGGCGGCGACGATTTTCTTTCTCATAAGCTTGCTTCGAGGGGCGATACTCTTGTCGCGCTAATCAGCCGCCCGGCGACAGGAGTGTCGCCGCTCCGGGGCGTTCATTTGTCGGTTAAAGCTGCAACGCCGGGGAGCTCCTTCCCTTCCAGTAACTCGAGGGATGCGCCGCCGCCGGTTGAGATGAACGTCATCTTATCGGCGAGACCGGCCTGCTTCACGGCGGTGACGGAATCCCCCCCGCCGATGATGGTGGTGGCGTGCGACTTCGCGACCGCTTCGGCGATCGCGGTCGTGCCTTCCGCAAAATCAGGGATCTCGAAAACGCCAACCGGTCCGTTCCAGAGAATGGTCTTTGCGTTCGCGACTTCGTCTTCGTAGAGGGCGATGGTGGCGTGACCGTTATCAACGGCCTGCCAGCCTTCGCTGATACCATGGCTGTCGGTGACGCGGCCAGTGTTCCGTTTGCGCGCGCCGGCCTTGAACTCCTCGGTTTCGAGCGCGTCAACCGGGAGGAGGAACTTTACGCCTTTTGCCTTCGCGTCTTCAAGTAGCTCGCGCGCAAGGTCGAGCTTGTTCGCCTCGATCCGGCTGGCGCCGATCGGAATGCCCTGCGCCTTCCAGAAGGTGTTGGCCATCGCACCACCGATCAGAATTGTGTCGGCCTTCTCCATGAGTGCTTTGATGACGCCGATCTTATCTGAAACTTTCGAACCGCCCATGATGACCACGAACGGTTTGGCCGGTTTTTCGAGTTCGCCTCCGAGATATTTCAGCTCCTTTTCCATCAGAAACCCCATGGCGGATTGGCTGATGAACTTTGTGATGCCGGCGGTGCTGGCATGGGCGCGGTGGGCCGCGCCGAAGGCGTCGTTTACATAGATGTCGCCGAGTTTCGCGAGCGCCTGCGCAAACCTTGGATCGTTCGCTTCCTCCTCAGCCTGGAACCGGACATTTTCGAGCAGAGCCACGTCGCCATCATTCATGGAGGCGATGATCTTCTCGGCATCCGCACCGACGGTGAGGTGACTGAAGATCACCGGATGATTGATCAGGGTGTGCAAATGATCCGCCACGGGCCGGAGCGAATACTTCGTGACCGGCTGGCCTTTCGGGCGGCCGAAGTGCGCCATCAGGATCGTCTTCGCTTCGTGCTCGCGCAGATAGTTGATCGTCTGCAGCGACTCGCGGATGCGCGTGTCGTCCGTGATCGCGATGCGGCCATCGCGTTCTTCGATCGGGACGTTGAAGTCGACACGGACGAGCACGCGCTTGCCGCGGACGTCGAGATCACGAAGGGCAAGTTTGTTCATCTTGCTCCTGATCGTGCTCGCGCTCCTGCTCCGCCAGGTAAACTCCCTCATCCTCCTGGAGAACATCTGCTCTCGGTGAAAACCGCTTCAACAATCCAATCAGCATCCTGACGATTCCCGCCAGTTGCTCCTTGCGTTGCTCAATTTGGTCAGGCGTCGCTAGCCTTCGCGCAATCAAGACATCCAAACATGCCGCGCATTCCAAGGCCGAGCCGCGCGCGATCTCAAGAAAGCGGCCGCGGTCGGCCGGGGAAAACTTTCCGTTACCCTCGGCAATGTTGAGCGGAATGCTTGTCGAGGCGCGGTCGAGCTGGTCTTTGGCGGAAATTTCCCCCGGAATTTTCCCGATTAGTTCCCCGACCCAGCCGCAGAATGCAATTGCTTCCCGGTACACTTCAAGCTTCTCGTGATCGAAGTAGGCTTTCATGACAGCAGTTGGATCAGGATCAAGATCAGGAGCAGGAGGAAACTACTTCCCCAGCATTTCCAGCATCTGAACGCAGCGATTGCTGTAGCCCCACTCGTTATCGTACCAACCGACGACCTTCACGAACTTGTCGCCAAGGGCGAGGGTGAGTTTTGAATCAAAGATGCAGGAATGCGGATTGCCGATGATGTCCTGCAAAACGAGCGGCTCATCGGAATATTCGAGCACGCCTTTGTAGCTGGGATTTGAAGCTGCGTCTTTGAAAGCC
>JACCTI010000460.1 GCA_013812515.1 Chthoniobacterales bacterium | reverse complement strand
GGTTAGCGGGTTTCGCGGTGGAGCGTATGCCGCTTCAGGAAAGGATTATACTTTTTCTTTTCAAGACGATTCGGTGTCCGCGGGCTCTTCTTATTGCGCGTGCTCATGTAGCGTGAAGCGGGCATACCGAGTGCCTTCGCTTCCGTGCATTCCAGAGTGATGATTTCCTGCGCCATGCTTAATCCTTGCTCTCGTCCCGGTCTGTCTTGGGCTCTTCTTCTTCGCCTTCGCCCCCTTCTTCATCGGTCAGGCCGAAGAGCGAAGTGACAGACTGCCGGACGCGGGAAGCTTTGTTCTGCTTCTCCAGCTGCGACTGACATTCCACCGTGAAGCGCGCAAAGGGAATAGCCTCCAGCCGTGCGTGCACGATCGGTTTACCCGACATCTCACAGATGCCGTAGGTGCCGAGCTCGATGCGCTTCAGCGCCTGGTCAATTTCGTAAAGCGCGTCCTGTTCCTGCGAGAGAAGGCTCAGCGCAAAGTCGCGGTCATACGCGTCGCTGCCCGCGTCCGCCTGGTGCATGCCGAACGCCGAAGCTTCGCTGCCTTCCGCACGCGAACGTAGATTGTCCTTGGCGACGCCAGCCATGGAGTCGACCATCGCATCGCGCAATTGCAGCAGCTTCTCCTTCTGCGACTGCGTAAACGGATCGAGTTTCCGCTCCTTGTGATTGTTGCCGAGGATTGCCTCCGTCTGAGTCAACTTGCGGACGTTACCGCGATGGAACTTCGGCGCGTCCGCGGACTTCTTCGCTGGTGCGACAGCTGTCCGCGGAAGAGCTTTCGCCGCACCCTTGCGCGCGGCAGGCTTGGCTGCCGCAGCCGGCTTCGCCGCCGATTTGTTCGCAGGCTTTGCAGTGGCCTTCTTTTTCGTGGAACTGGGCATAAAAATAAGAGTTCTCGACCTATCCGGGCGGTCGAGCGGAGGAGTATTTAAAGGCATATACTGGGCCACGCAAGGGGAGTTTTCCCCGTGAAACACGGGAGTTAGCACGACTTCCGAAGAAGCGGAATTTCAGGAGCTTGCGCTCGAGTATCGTCGCAGGGCGAAGTGCCAGAAAATCCGCGATAAAACCACCGCGCCGACCGCGGCGATCACGAGATGCAGCACCAGCCAGGCAGGCTGTCCGAGTGGTTTAATCAGGAGCCGCGCCGGGATATTGGCGACGATGATTACCGGCACAATCCAGCCGAAGATGAATCGAAAGAGGCGCGGGAAAATCACATCGGGATAGCGCGCAATGTGCAGGAAATTGAAGTAGCCGTAGACGAGCCCTTGTGCCCGTACGATCCAAAAGCTAAAAGCCGCGAGGCTCAGCATGATCGAGTAGTGAATCGCGACCCCGAATACCAGGGAGCAGAGATAAAGGCCGATGAAGCTGAGACTCGGCACAACGCGCAATTGCACGAGCGAGACAATGACCACGAGCAAACCGAGAAGCGCGTTGAGAACACTGTCGAGGCCGAACTGCTTCGTGGAGACGGCGAACTGGCTGTCTATCGGTAGAACAAGGAGCGAATCCAGTTTCCCGGTCCGAACCAGCTCCGGAATGTTCGAGATATTCACGAAGAAGAATGCCTGGAAAAGCTGTGCGATCGTCTGGTGCGTTCCGACCAGCAGCACGACTTCCCATTTCGACCAATCGCCAATCTGATCGACCTGCCCGAAGATGATGCTGAAGAAGAAAATTTGTCCGCAAAACCAGAGCACTTCGACCAGCATCCAGAGGATGAAGTTCGCCTTGAAGCTCATTTCGCGGATCAGCGAGTTGCGCAGCATGATTCCATAAATTTCGAGGTAGCGGCGCATCGGCCCGGGAACGTTTCATGAACGGGGGCCGATTGAAAATCGAAATCGAAGGGCGGCCGGCGCGCTGTTTGGAGCACGAGGGCGAAAGTCCGGGAACGTTGGCGGTGCCGAGAAGCTGCGTATCGTGACGCGTTATGGCGCAGGAATCTCTGGCGGGAAAAATCGGTGTGGTTTTTGGCGTGGCGAACAAGCGGAGTATCGCCTGGGCCATCGCGAGGGCGTGGGCAGCGGCGGGTGCTCGGCTGTTCTTTAACTATCAAGGCGACCGGCTGAAGGAGAACGTGGAGGAGCTGCTCGGCGAGTTCGGAGAAAGGACACCGCTTTGGCCTTGTGATGTGTCGAAGGACACAGAGATCGCGGATTTTTTTGGGAAGGTGCGCGGCGAAACGGAACGGGTGGACCTGATGCTGCACTCGGTCGCGTTCGCACCCAGGGAGGCGCTGGAGGGCGATTTCGTCAGCACGACGCGGGAAGCTTTCCGCACTGCGCACGACATCAGCGCGTACTCGTTAGTCGCGCTCGCGCGGGAAGCGTCGCCCATGATGACGAACGGCGGCAGCATTGTGGCGATGAGTTATTACGGAGCCGAAAAAGTCGTGCCGCACTACAACGTCATGGGAGTAGCGAAGGCGAGTCTGGAAGCTTCCACCCGCTATTTGGCCTACGATCTCGGGCCGAAAAAGATCCGCGTGAACTGCATTTCCGCCGGACCTGTTAATACACTCGCGGCCCGGGGAATCAGTGGTTTTGGTGCGATGCTGAAGCATTACCAGGAGCATGCGCCGCTGAAGCGCAGCTGCGATCCGGGGGAGCTCGGGCAAACGGGAGTGTTTCTCGCGAGTGATGGGGCGGCGGCGATCACCGGACAGGTGATCTACGTCGACGGCGGCTATCAGATCATGGGGATGTAGAGATTGGCTGATAGGACCCGACGAAGATCGCAGCATCACGGCGATGATCACACGTTTGTGGAGCAGGTTTCCCATTAAGCTTGCGGATCGCTGAGCCCGTTCAATGAAGGCGCACAACATTTCTCGGAGGTGCCGCTCCTCTAATCGAGCATGACCCTCGCGAGAGAATTGCGGCAACTGCTTGGACCGGAAGCGGTGGCCGAGGATGCCGAGACGCTCGGCGCGCACGGTGGCGACAAGTGGTTTGCAAATCACCCGCCTGAGGCCGTCGTCTTTGCCGACACCACGCAGCAAGTGAGCCGCTTGATGCAGTTCGCGGCGAAGGAAAAGGTTCCGGTTACCGCGCGCGGCGCCGGTTACGGCTACGTCGGCGGATGTGTGCCGGTGTGCGGCGGGATTGCGCTTTCACTCGCGCGCATGAACCGCATCAAGGAAATTAGCTTTGCCGATGCGATTGCGGTCCTGGAGCCGGGGGTGATCACGGCGGAACTGCAAGGGAGAGCGCGTGAACAAAAGCTGTTTTATCCACCGGACCCCGCGAGCCTGAAGGATTGCAGCATGGGCGGCAATGTGGCGACGAATGCCGGCGGACCGCGTTGTCTGAAATATGGCGTAACGCGTAATTACGTGATTGGGCTTGAAGTGGTGTTGGCGAATGGTGACGTGTTGCGGACCGGCGGGCGCGTGCACAAGAACAAGACGGGGTTCGATCTGATCGGCCTCTTCGTCGGCTCAGAGGGATTGCTCGGCATCGTGACGGAGATTACGGTCAAGCTGCTGCCGCTGCCGCCGGCGCGCGCCACGTTGTCGGCGGCGTTCGAGAAGATGTCGAGCGCAGCTGCTGCCGTGCAGGCGATTTTTGCGGAAGGCTTTTTGCCGTCGTCACTCGAGATCGCGGATCATTTCACGCTGGAGGCCGCGCGGCGCGACCTGGGTGCGACGATCGTCGCGCCGGGCAATGCGCATTTGCTCGTGGATGTCGATGGGCAGCCCGAGACCGTGCGTCTGGAGATGGAACAGCTACGCGCGCTCGTCGCAGCGAAACATCCCAACAAGCTCGAGATCGCAACGCTGGAGGCAGACTGCGAGCGGCTTTGGTCTTTACGGCGCGAGTTCAGTAATTCACTCCGCGCAACTGGCCTAACGAAACTGAATCAGGACATCGTGGTGCCCCGTAGCCGGCTGGTGGACTTGGTCGAGTTCGCAGAGTCACTCCAACACAAGCACGGCTTCCCAGTCGCCGCCTTCGGACACGCTGGTGACGGCAACATCCACGTCAACATTATGGCGGATGGCTACAATCGCGACGTATCGGTGCGCGAAAAAGTGGAGCGAGCCCTTGATGAATTATTCGCGCAAGTGCTCGCTTGGGGCGGTGTGATTACGGGCGAGCACGGCATCGGGCTCGCGAAAAAACGCTGGTGGCCGGAAGCGACGAGCGATGTCGCGCGCGACCTGCATCGGCGCATCAAGGATGTCCTCGATGCGAACGGTATTTTGAATCCGGGAAAGTTTCTCGATTAATGGCGAGCGCTTCGCGCCTTCACGTCACCACCAAGCCGGCGAATTCCCGAAGGCGTTCATTAAGATCACGTTCGCGCGTTGTTTTGCAGCCTGACGCATCGCGATCGTCGTGTGTGTTCCAGCCGACAACGTCGGGCGTGGCGGAACCGTCTAGGGGATAGAAGAACCAGAGCGTAAGCGTGACGTTCTGCCCGCCGCCGACCGTTCCATGCCATAAGGTGCAGGCCGTCTCTGAAACCAATCCCCAGAGAGTACAGACGAAGCGTCTTTTCTCCGCCCACAAATGGCAGATCCAAGCAAAGAGAAAGAACCAGGAACGGCAGTCGCGTTTGACTTCATCGTAACCCTGCGTGCAGCGCCATGCGTTCCATTGCCGCGCTTGCTGACACCCCGTGGTGACAGCCGTCGCACTGCCGTCGCCGCACATGGCGCGAAGATCGTCGTATTGTTTGAATTGTTCGCGCACATACCGGCCGCCCCAGTGCAGCGCGTCGGTGTTCCAAGCCTCGTTGTTGTAGTCCTCGGCGGAATAGTTGAGGAGCCAGATCGCGTTCAAGCAGCGCGCGAGTGGCTTTCGCACGTTGCAAACATCGTCGAAGCCCCACTCGCCCTGCCAGTAGGTGCCGTTGAAGCCGTGAGTTCGCCAAGCCCAATCGATAAACCGGCTGGTCGCAAATGCGTCGGCCGTAGAAAGAATCGCCGCTCGCCTCAAGGTCTGGTACGGTATAGCTGCAGTTGGCCATCGCGTCACCTCCGAGGTATTAGGGGCGCTCCGCTCGCGTCCACCGCCGCTCGGGGCGGCTGGCGTCCTTCATCTTCCGGCAGGAAAGGTGCCGCGGGCGTCATTCGTTCCTCGCCTGCCAAGTGCACGCGGGGATCGCGAATTTGCGTTACCTCGCCGATTTTGCGCGGCGTAGCCTAGCGAGCGAGTGCAGCTCGCTCGGCAGCGTGGACAGGGCGCGGCTAAAATGCTCTTGCCGGTCGGTGCGCGCTGCGAGAGCGGTCAGAGCCGCGCCGCGGATCACGTTTGAGTCTACCCTCGCCGCCTCGACGAGCAGGTCGAGCGCGGCCGCGTGACCGTCGTCGGCTAGCATTTCGATTCGTCGATCGCGTCGAGCGCCAGCATCGTGCTCTGCACGACATCCTCTACTTCATGCTCCAGTTGATTCGCTTCAACGAACTCCGGCCCGGCCGATGCTCCCTTTGGCGGGAGCGGCTGGGCATTGAGTGCAACCTTCCCCAGGAGGTGGAGCGCGGCCGGATCGCGCAGCGCACCGACCGCGAGAAGGACGGAGTGATGCAAAGCGAATTGCCCTTTCAACGGCTGCACCAGTAAACGACTGGCATCGGCGAGCACCTGCTCCTTATCACTGCGCAAACGCGCGAGGCTCGAGACGTACTCCGCGTCGCTTTCGCTGTTTACGGTGTTGAGCACCGCGACGAAGTGTCCAAGCGCGCCGGGGAGACTTCCCTCAGGAACACTGGTCACGCCGACTGTGTCGGCATGAACTCTGCGATTCCGCCACGCGAAAACGGCGACGGCTGCCGCTAAAATCGCCGTGAACCGCAATTAACGTTTCATTGGCGAGACCCTCCAGAACAGCTCCTAGGGAAGGTGAAGTGATGCCGGGAGTTTTACGACCAGAACTGGGTCCTCCGCAAACGAATCAACCCTCTGCCAGTTCATAGCCTGGCGCAGGGCCAGAGTTTCGGACACCAGCGCGCCAACAAGATTAATCGACGGGGCGTTAGCTTCGATTACCCCTGCGGGAGCGCGAACTCCGCGCGCACTGCGCGGTGATCGCTGGATTTTGCGGCGGTGTTGATCACCTCAGCCTTTCGCAATTTCAATCCGCGATAGTAGATGTGATCGAAACAGGCTGCGGGGAAGCGCTTGTCGGGCGGAAGCGTGATGCGGTTCGCGATTGGGATATTTTCCCAACTCCAGCGAAAGCCGGCGCTCGTTAGGGAGGTAATTGTCTTTTCCGCCTTTAAGCGAGGATCGTCCGGCGCGGTGTTGAAGTCTCCACCGACAATCCATGAAAGCGAACCCATGCTGCCATACGCTTGCTGCATTGCGCGCATGTGTTCGACCAGCTGCCGCAGTGATTCTTCGCGGATCGCAATGTTTTCGACAGTTTCGCCCCGGTTACTTTTCAGGTGGAGAGCATAGACGAGAAGGAGCTGTTTCGGGGCGATCTGATACGCGGCAAAGGCGAAACCGCGCGGCGGAGTCATGGCACGCGCAGGTTTCCAGAGTTCATACCACGCGCTCATCGGTTCGAGCCGGCTTACGATCGCGACCTGTTGCGTCTCGTGCTGACCCTCACGAGCCGGAAAGTTTGAGCAGACGTCAACTTTGAAACCGGGCAGCGGTTTCACAGCGAGCT
>JACCTI010000454.1 GCA_013812515.1 Chthoniobacterales bacterium | reverse complement strand
TGCTCGGCCTTTTGGGAACGATCACCGGTCTGATGAAATCGTTCAGCTTCCTCGGCAACGAAGAGCTGGCGGTGCAGGCGGTCACCGGTGGTATCGCGGAAGCGCTTATCGCGACGGCGGCCGGCCTTGGTATCGCTATCTTCGCGCTGGTTCCGTTTAACTTTTTCACCTCTCGAGTGTCTAACTTGGAGTTCGAGCTGCAGACAGCGGCGACGAACCTGGAAGTGATGCTGGAGGCACAGAATAAAGTTAAGCGCGACCTGGATATTACCGCGATGACGAAGTAGCGGACGGCCATGGAAGTAGCATCCCCCATCCCAAAAAAGAAAGCGCGGATTGAGATCATTCCGTTGATCGACATCATGTTCTTCCTCCTGGCGAGCTTCATGATGGTGAGTTTGAGCCAGACCACCATGAAGGGAATGAAAGTGAGTCTGCCCACCGGCAGCTCCGGCCAGACGCAATCGAAAAAGGATTACGTCAGCTTCTCCGTGGATCGCGACGGCTACATCTATTTCGATAAAACGCAAATTACCTACGAGGACGTCGCGCCTCGCTTAAGGGGTGTCTACGCGATCAATCCGGAAGCGAAGATCTTTGTTCGCGGCGATGCTGAGGCTTTGCACGGAAATGTGACGCGGTTGCTGGATCAGATTCGCTCGACTGGTTTCAACAAAATTGCCTTCGAGATCAAGAGTCAGGCGGGAGTCGGCGTGCCGGCGCCTGGGAAATAGCGGATAAAATGAATGCCGGCAAGCTGGAAAACGATCGAGAGCGAGAACGTAGAACTGGACCTTTGCTCTACAACGGACCGCCGCGCTGGCAGGTTTTCGCTGCGCTCGGCGGTGCTCTTGCCATCCATGCCGTGGCAGCGGTCATTGCCGGGCTCCATCCGGAGGAACAAGTAGCTGATCTGCAAGCAATTCCCGAGGCGGTCATCGAGGCATCGATCGAGCAGGCGCCGCCGGAACCAGAGCCAACTCCGCCCGAGGAAGAGCCGGAACCAGTAGAAGCTCCACCTGAACCGCAAACGCCACCAGAGTTTGTCGAAGAACAACCAACGCCGCCGCCGAAGCCCAGGACCGAGAAGCCCAAACCCGCCGCACCGATTGCCCGGCCCGCTCCGCAAGGTTTGCCGAAGGCTGGACCCATGTCGATGTCGAGCGCAAAGGCGGTCGCCGTCAGCGCCCCGCGTCCTGAATATCCGTACGAAGCCCGGAGAGCGCGCGCTACCGGGAGTGGCGTCTGTGTCATGACTGTGGACGTTTCGAGCGGTGCTGTGACGAGCGCGGAAATGGCCACGAGCACCGGGAATCCGATCCTCGACAATGCGGCGACAAGCGCATTCCGCAGATGGCGATTCAAACCTGGAACTGTCTCCAAGGTGCGAACGCCAATCACGTTTACGATGACGGGCGCGCAGTTTTAGTAACTGATACTTTAAACGGTCGAGATATGAGAGTGCGTTCCCCCATTCCGAAAAAGCACGCGCGAATCGAAATTATCCCGCTGATCGACATCATGTTCTTCCTGCTCGCGAGCTTTATGATGGTGAGCCTGAGCCAGACACACATGAAAGGCATTCGGGTAAATCTACCCGGGCCGAATACGCAGCCGCAGCAAAACCCAAACAAGGATTACGTCTCGATACGAGTGACCGAAGGAGGCCTTGTTTACTTCGATAACGCTCCGATTAACGACGACCAGATTCTCCCTCGTCTCTACGAGATGCATAAGGCAAATCCCGACACAAAGGTTTCGATCAGTGCGGAGCAGCAGGCGCTGCACGGCGATGTAATCCGGCTGCTTGACCGAGTGCGGTCTTCGGGTTTGACGAAGATCGGATATCAAATCAAGACTGCGGCCGCAACGGGTGCGGCGGGGACCATTCCGCCACCATAGGTCACGCCTGCCTGTGCGCTCGGCTGCTATGGCTGACGCAGGTTTACGTCCCGCTCCAAAAGGTAATGACGTAATTGCGCGATGGCTGCGGCGCGATGGCTGCGGCGGTTTTTGATCGCGCTACCTAGCTGGGCAAAGGTTTCGCTGAAACCGTCCGGAACGAACACGGGATCGTAGCCGAAGCCGGTCCTGCCTCGGGGTGCCGTGTCGATAACGCCTTCTGCGGCTCCCTCAAACCTGGACAGGATCTCACCGTCACGTGCCAGAGCCACTGCGCAACGAAAGCGCGCACGCCGCGCTTCGTTCGCGCAACCAATTACCGCCAACTCCGAAAGAAGCTTCGCCACGTTATCTCGGTCAGTTGCATCTTCCCCCGCAAAACGTGCCGAATAAATCCCGGGCCGCCCTTCCAACGCATCAACCTCAAGTCCGGAATCGTCGGCGACTACCAATCCGGTGACTCGTTCGGAAGCAGCGTGCGCCTTGAGACACGCGTTCTCCTCGAACGTGCGGCCGATCTCTTGCACCATCGGAAAATCTGGAATGCTCGAAAGATCGCCGACAAAAAACTCCGGTCCGAGGATCTCTGCAAATTCCCTTGTCTTGTGGGCGTTGCGAGTGGCGAGCGTAAGACAGAGCACGTCACCACGTTGCGAATTCCTGCGCTTTATTTCCAGCCACTTCCGCGATAATTGCCGAACGCCGTCTACCTTCCGCCATGAGCGCACGCCGCAAACCGTATCCCTTCGACGAAATCGAGCCTAAGTGGCAGGCGATCTGGGACGAGCGGCGGTCTTTTCACGCCGCAAATCCCGGCGAGGCGGGATTCGATCGCGCGCGGCCAAAGTTCTACGTGCTCGACATGTTTCCGTATCCGAGCGGCGCAGGCCTTCATGTCGGCCATCCGGAAGGCTACACCGCGACGGACATCGTGGCGCGCTACAAACGCATGTGCGGATTCAACGTCCTGCATCCGATGGGTTGGGACGCGTTCGGCTTGCCGGCCGAGCAATACGCGATCAAAACGGGCCAGCACCCTGCGATCACGACGCGCACGAACATCGCCAAATTCAAGACCCAGCTGAAGCGAATCGGCTTTTCGTACGATTGGGAGCGCGAGATTAGCACGGCGGACCCAAGATACTTCCGCTGGACCCAGTGGATCTTCCTTCAGATTTATAACTCCTGGTTCAACCCGGACACGCAGAAAGCTGAACCGATTTCTAGCTATCGCGGTGCGGATCCGGATTCCGTTCGCCTGGCTTACGTCGCTGACGTGCCGGTAAACTGGTGTGCGGAACTCGGCACGGTTCTCGCCAACGAGGAAGTGATTGATGGCAAAAGCGAGGTCGGCGGTTTTCCCGTTGTGCGGCGTCCGATGCGCCAATGGATGCTGCGGATCACCGCGTTCGCCGAGCGTCTGATCAATGAACTGGAGGGACTAGATTGGCCGGAAGGGATCAAGCTGCTCCAGCGAAACTGGATTGGCCGCAGTGTGGGCGCGGAGATAGTATTCGTTGTAGCCGGGGGCGGTGAAGCTGGCCTTTCTCACCGAAGCTCGGCGCCAGCCGGGGCCACCGCCCCCGGCTACAACATCACCGTTTTCACGACACGGCCTGACACGCTCTACGGTGCGACCTACCTGGTCCTGGCGCCCGAAAATCCGCTTGTGGACCAAATCACGCGCGCTCAGAAGCGTGCAGCGGTAACCGCTTATCGTCAGGAGGTCGCCGCAAAATCTGATCTGGAGCGAACTGATCTCGCCAAGGAGAAAACGGGTCTTTTCATCGGGGCCTATGCGATCAATCCGGTCAACAGTGAACACATTCCAATCTGGATCGCCGACTATGTCGTGATGGGTTATGGCACTGGCGCAATCATGGCCGTGCCGGCTCACGACGAGCGCGACTTCCTCTTTGCGCAGAAATTCAATCTACCGATCAGAGAAGTCGTGGCGGTCGAACCTCGCTCAAGTGGCAGCGGCGAAGCGCCCTGCAGCATGCCGCCGCTGGTCTGCACAAGCGGAGAAGGATTCGTCGTGAACTCGCCGTTGATCAACGGGCTCGCGACACCCGCGGCACAAGCGAAGATGATCGCCTGGCTGGAGGAGAAAGGACACGGTCGACGCGACATCCGTTACAAACTGCGCGACTGGCTTTTCTCGCGCCAACGATATTGGGGCGAGCCGTTTCCCATTGTTTGGCGCGATGCCAAACATGAAGCTTTGCCCGACACTGAGCTTCCTCTCGCCGCGCCGGATTTGGAGGACTTCAAGCCAACCGGCACCGGCGAACCGCCTCTCGCAAAAGCCAAAGAGTGGCTGCGATATTCGGAGGCAGCCTGGCGGGAGACGAACACGATGCCGCAATGGGCGGGCTCATGTTGGTACTACCTGAGGTTCTGCGAGCCGCAGAATGATACGCGTGCCGTGGGCATCGATGCGGAGTCCTATTGGATGAGCGGCCGCATTCTATCGGCCGATGAGCGATTAGAGCGCGAACTGCGGGAATTGTTTACCGTCGCGCAAATCCCCGGCTCTGCGCGGCGTGTGGTCAAAATTGGCCAAGTCACTAATGAACTCGCGATGGGATTGAGCACCGTCGTGGGCGTCGACCTCGGGAGCTACACGCATTTCATCGATACGGATGCGATTCGCCACATACTGAAGAGGGATGGCGACTGTCGCAGGGAACAGCGGCAAGGCCAGCCGTTTGGATTGTCGGACGTGCTCCTGATTCCTGAAGTCATACGCTCGCCAGACTCGGTGAACCCCGGCGGCATCACTGCGCGCGACCGCCCATCTATTCTCTACTCGAAGCGGATTAATGGGTTCATCTACTACCTTGAGGAGATGCTGCTTTCCGGCAGAAGATTAGTAGCGAAGACGGCCTATAAGAAAACGGCGGCGGGGAATCGTGCTACCGCCGAAGCGGGCGTCGCTCAAACGTCCGAGACGTTCCGTCGCACTGACGAAACTTTCACCGTGAATATCCCCGCGGTCAATTCGCACATCGGCGGCGTGGACCTGTATGTCGGCGGCACGGAGCACGCCGTGCTGCACCTGCTCTACGCACGATTCTGGCACAAGGTCCTTTTCGATCTTGGCTACCTTTCCACGCCCGAGCCCTTCCAGCGCTTGGTGAATCAAGGCATGATCCTCGGCGAAGATGGGCGCAAAATGTCGAAGCGCTGGGGAAATGTGATCGACCCGCTCGACGTGATCGCGGAATACGGCGCGGACGCGTTTCGTTGCTACGAAATGTTCATGGGACCGCTTGAGCAGATGAAACCCTGGAGCATGAAGGGCGTCGAAGGGGTGTCGCGTTTCCT
>JACCTI010000442.1 GCA_013812515.1 Chthoniobacterales bacterium | reverse complement strand
GCGTGGCGTATCTCGGCCCGGGGTTGCCGGCGGCGGAGATCGCGGGCGCGGCGCTCCAGCATCGAGCGACCGCGGTCGCTTTGAGCATCATCTATCCCGAAGATGACCCGAATTTACCGGGAGAGTTGCTCAGCTTGCGACGTTATCTTTCCTCTGACACGCGCATCATCGTCGGTGGCCGCGCGGCACCGGCGTATCGCGAGACACTCGTGCGCATCGGGGCACTGGTAGTCGGCTCGCTCAGCGAGTGCGGCGAGGCGCTCGATCGACTGCGGAGTGAACGCGCCGTCGTCGGGCCCCGCACATGATCTCCGTAGCTCAAGGTGCTTGGAACTGGATCTCGCGTTTATGAATCTCGACAACTCGCAAGAGCCCTGGATTCTGGTGGAATCTCGGCTGGAAGAACTACCAACGGCACGTTGCTGACCGCGGAGCCAATCCGAACTCGCGCTCCAACACCTGTGATTCCGTGAGTAAGATGCGTAAAGTAGCCGTCGCGCCATAGCCGAATTCAGGAGCGGCGAATCCGGCGCGCGCAGCGGCGGGTCAGGCGAGCTTCACGCTCGTGGAGTTTTCAGTGCCGTTTGAAACCCAACGGCAGTGGGTTAACGTGACGGGTCTCCGACTGAAACACACACTCCATGCAAACAACGACCGAACGCCCTCAGACCGAAGTAAACAACGAAGCCGATTTTCTCCCGCTGCAAGGAACCGACTACGTCGAGTTCTACGTCGGGAACGCGAAGCAGGCCGCCCATTATTACAAAACCGCTTTCGGTTTTCAGAGCCTCGCTTATTCGGGTCCGGAGACGGGACTTAAGGACCGCGCGAGCTACGTCATCCGGCAGAACAAATTGACGTTCATGCTCACGACGCCGCTTCGGCCGGACAACCCGATCGCGGATCACATCTACAAACACGGCGATGGCGTGAAGGTGCTCGCGTTGAAGGTGGAAGACGCCACCTCCGCCTGGAACGAGACGACGACGCGCGGTGGGCAGAGTTACCTGGAGCCGACCACGTTGCAGGACGAGAACGGCCGGGTGGTGATGAGCGGCATTCACACCTACGGAGACACGGTTCACCTCTTCGTCGAGCGCGGAGATTACAACGGCGTCTTCATGCCCGGCTTTCACCAATTGGAGTCGAACTACAACCCGCCGGAGACCGGGCTGCTCTACGTCGACCACTGCGTCGGGAACGTCGGTTGGAATCAGATGAATCCGCGGGTCAAGTTTTACGAGGATGTGATGGGCTTCCGCAATATCCTCACCTTCGACGACAACGACATCTCGACGGAATACTCCGCGCTTATGAGCAAGGTGATGAGCAACGGAAACGGTTTCGTGAAGTTCCCGATCAACGAACCGGCCGAAGGGAAGAAGAAATCACAGGTCGAGGAGTATCTCGACTTCTACGCCGGAGAAGGCGTGCAACATTGCGCCCTCGCCACGAATGACATCGTGAAGACGGTCCGCGATCTGCAAAGTCGCGGCGTCGAGTTCCTGAAGATTCCATCGAGCTACTACGCGACCGTGCTCGATCGCGTCGGACACATTGATGAAGATCTCGAGCCGCTCCAGCAGCTTGGCATTCTGATTGACCGCGACGAGGAGGGCTATCTGCTTCAGATCTTCTCGAAACCGGTGGAAGATCGGCCGACTCTGTTCTTCGAGATCATTCAGCGCAAAGGCGCGAAGAGCTTCGGCAAAGGAAACTTCAAGGCGCTCTTCGAAGCGCTCGAAAAGGAGCAGGACGCCCGGGGGAATTTGTAAACGAGGGAAAGGGAAAAACATGCCGCAATATCAAAGACTCGGGCAAATTCCGCGGAAGCATCACATCTGGTATCACCGCAATCACGGTACGCCGACCTACAAGAACGAAGGCATTGCGTACGAGCACGTCATCACGACGGAAGGTTTTAACGAAGCTTACTCGATCATGTATCACATCCGGCCGCCCACGCGCGTGCGCGACGTCAAGCTGCTGAAGTCCGAAGAGCTGAAGAAGGTGACGGACGCGCCCTTGCGTCATCACCATCTGAAGGCCGCGAATGTCCCGCGTCAGGGCGACCTCTACACCGGTCGCATTCCGATGCTGTTCAACCAGGACATGATCGCGTATCGGCACAAACCGGCGACGACCTATGGCGAGTTCGAGTACTACCGCAATGGTGGCGCGGATGAGATCATCTTCGTCTTCAAAGGCGCTGGCACCGTCGAATCGATGTTTGGCAAGCTGCGGTACCGCGCTGAAGATTACATTGTCATTCCGCGCGGCATCACTTACCGGCTCGTCCCCGATAACGTGCAGGACGAGGATTATCTGATTCTCGAATCATCGGGACCGGTGCGAATCCCGCGTCGTTATTTGAATCACGACGGTCAAATCCGGATGGGCTCACCCTATTCGGAGCGAGATTTTCACGGCCCCACCGAGCTGCTCACGATCGACAGCGACAAAGACGTGGAGGTGCTCGTGAAAGACGGGCCCCGCTGGACGCGTGTCGTGCACGCGCATCATCCGTTCGATGTTCTCGGCTGGGACGGGTTCGTTTATCCTTTCACCTTCAACGCGCAAGACTTCGAGCCGATCACCGGCACAGTCCATCAGCCGCCGCCCATTCATCAGACGTTTGAGATTCGTGGTTACGTCGTCTGCACCTTCGCGCCGCGCATGCTCGACTACCACCCCGAAGCGGTGCGAATTCCGTGGGTGCACGACAACGTCGAAGCCGATGAAGTCCTCTTCTATGTCCGCGGCAACTTCGGTTCGCGCAAAGGCATCGAGGCCGGCTCGATCACGCTTCATCCGCGTGGGATCCCGCACGGGCCGCATCCCGGCACAATCATGGCCAGCAAAGACGCCACGCGCACGGAAGAGCTCGCGGTCATGTTTGACACGGAGCACACGCTCGAGCTGACTGAGCAAGCGGTCGCGCTCGATGACCAGAAATATCCACTGAGCTGGTTGGATTAGAATGAGCGCGCGGGAGCGGGGACGATCCGGTTGCCATTTCGCGGCTGGAAGCGTGCCGCTCTTTGTGCTTTTGCTCGTTGCGCTCGCGGTCTCCGCGCAGGCGCAGACTGGCGGCACGTGGCAGTTACTTGCTCCCATGCCGACGGCGCGTCAGGAGTTCGCGACGGCTGTTCTAAACGGAAAGATTTACGTCATCGCCGGCTTGGGCACTGAGGGAAATCGACTGCGAGAGTGGACGTTTTAATCCGAATACAAACACTTGGGCGAGAGTGCGGGACCTCCCGACTGCTACCAATCACAACAGTGCGGCGGTGGCAGCGGGGAGGCTGTTTGCGTTCGGCGAGGCGGGCTCCGACTCGAAGCTGGCCAACATTTCCAGTCGCGGTTTTGTCCAGACCGGCGACAACGTTTGATTGGCGGTTTGATCTTGACTGGGACTGAGCCGCTTCGCGTCATCGTGCGGGCCCTGGGTCCCTCTCTACCAGTGGCCGGAGTGCTGGCGAATCCAACCCTCGAACTGCGCGACAGAAACGGCGCGCTCCTCGCCGCGAACGACGATTGGCGGAGCGCGCAGGAAAATGAAATCGTCGCCACGATGCTGCCGCCGCCGCACGAGCGCGAATCTGCCATCGTGCAAACGTTAACCCCTGCGAACTACACCGCGATCGTTCGCGGCTTTGGCGAAACCAGCGGCGTGGCTTTGGTCGAGGCCTATGCGCTGGAGTGAGCATAAGCTTTCCGGCCAGCTCCGTGTTGTCCTTTTCTGCTTCGAACGGTAACCTCCCGCGTTGCGGTCGCGCGGCGGCGTCCCGCTTTCCAAATGATGCAGAACCACGAGACTGAATTGCAGGCGGCGGAGCGGAGGATGCGCGATCTTCCGCGGTGCGGCGCGGCCAAACTGGCCAGCCTCGAGCGCTCGTTTCACGAGCTGCTCGAAGCCGTCGGTGAAGATCCGCAGCGCGAAGGTCTGCTCAAGACGCCCGGCCGCGCGGCGCGCGCTTTCGAATTTCTAACGAACGGTTATCGCCAGGATCTCGATGAGATCGTGAACCGGGCCATTTTCCATTCCGATGCGAGCGAGATCATCCTCGTCAAAGACATCGAGCTTTACTCCATGTGCGAGCATCATCTCCTGCCCTTCATCGGCAAAGCCCATGTCGCATACATTCCCGCCGGAAAAGTTATTGGCCTTTCCAAAGTCGCGCGCATCGTCGACGTTTTCGCTCGCCGCCTCCAAATTCAGGAGCAGCTAACGACGCAAATCGCCGATGCACTCATGAAAGCCTTGCATCCGTCCGGCGTGGCTGTGGTCATCGAGGCGAAGCATCTCTGTATGATGATGCGCGGAGTCGAGAAACAGAATTCCGTCATGACTACGTCGTGTCTGCTCGGCTCTTTTAAGGAAGACGCGCGCACGCGTTCGGAATTCCTTTCGCTGCTGAAACGGTGATAGCGGGCAAGACCAGGGAGGGGCGCTCTCCAGGCCGCGCCTTCTTCGCGCGGCGGCCTGGAGCGCGCCGCTCCTTGTTGTAATGCTCCTCACCGTCAGCAAGCGCCTGGAGTTTTCTGCCTCGCGGCGCCTATTTCGGCGCGAATGGAACGAGGAAGAAAATCGGAGCGCCTTTGGCGAGGAGAGCGCCGCGCGCTACGGCGCAGGACGAAATTACATCGCCTGGTTTGTCTTCACCGGCGCGGTGGATCCTGCCACCGGCATGCTGATGAACATCAGCGAGATCAAGCAACGCGCGGGCGCGGTTATCGACGATCGGTATGACCATAAGTTCCTGAATGAAGACAACCGGGACTTTGCCGTTGCGGTTCCAACGGCTGAGAACGTCGCGCGGCAACTCGTCACGGATGTGGCGCCGCTCTTCCATGGCTCAGGCGCCGAGTTGACCGGGGTATATTTACAAGAAACGTCGGAGCGAAGCGCTACGGCCTTCGCAAATGGGAACACGGATGGTCACCA
This sequence comes from Chthoniobacterales bacterium, assembly GCA_013812515.1. Taxonomy (GTDB): domain Bacteria; phylum Verrucomicrobiota; class Verrucomicrobiia; order Chthoniobacterales; family UBA10450; genus JACCTI01. The sequence continues at coordinate 3,720 of JACCTI010000442.1, read as the reverse complement.
CGAGTTCAGATTTTCCGCTGCTCGGACCACGATGTCTCCGCATCTGACTCAGGAAGAAAATGAGCAACTTTTCGGCCTGGCTGCATCACCGCACGGACATGGACACGATTATCGCGTTCGCTTGACGGTGCGCTCCCGCGCTGAAGATCGTCGAGTTCCGGCGCACCAAAGAGTTGCTCAGTGCATCGATTCGTTGATCTCCGAATTCGATCATCGAAACCTGAACATTGAAGTGCCTGGCCTTCGTGGGCTGCCGATGACTACAGAAGTTCTCACGCGCTACATCTTCGATCGCGCGAAAGAGTCGCTGCCAATCGATCGCGTGCGACTGCACGAGAGGGCCGATTTTTTCGCCGAGTACAATCTGACTGGTCAACACTTGCTTGGCATGCAGATGCCGTTCAGTGCCGCGCATCGTTTGCAAAGCTACGGGCATTCGCCGGAAGAGAACGCGGCCATGTATGGCAAGTGCAACAACCCGCGCGGCCACGGCCATCTCTATGTGAGCGAGGCGACGATCGGCGGAAGGCTGGATGAGCGAAGCGGCACCATCTGCAACTTCACGGAATTCCAGGAGGCGATGCGGCAAGCTGTAGCCGATTGGAATAACCGCCATCTCGACTTGGAGACGGATGAGTTTCGGCAACGGCCCTCCACCGGCGAGAACATCGTGCAGACGCTTTGGGAGAAGGTGAACCCGCTACTCTGGGGTCGCCTGCAACGTCTGCGCCTCTGGGAAACGGCCAACAACCGATTCACGTTGCGGAGCGGCGACACTCCTGTCGCCAGTGGTTCGGTTTTCGGCGAAAAGAGTGTTGCCGCTCCTGATCGATGAAGCGGATCTTTGTCTCCGGTGCCAGTCGAGGCATTGGACGCGCGATCGCCGAAGAACTCGCGGCGCCCGAGACGTCCCTCCTCCTTCATGGTCGCGATTCTGCCGCGCTCAAGGAAACGCAGCGCGCTGTCGAAGAACGTGGCGCGCGGACCGAGATCGTAACGTGCGATCTCTCGGATCCAGATGCTGTGAACGCGATGGCGCTGCAGATTGCGCGCGAACCGCTCGACGTTTTGATCAACAATGGCGGCATCGCGGTCGTGAAGCCATTGGCTGATATTTCGTTAGGCGATTGGCAACGCGCGATCGCCATCAACGTCACCGCGCCGTTCCTTCTGACGCAGAAGCTTGCCCCGGCCATGCCGCGTGGCGGAAGCATCGTGAACATCCTCTCCGTCGCGGCGAAGACCGGCTTTGCCGGTTGGAGCAGCTACAGCACGACGAAATTCGCGCTGGAAGGATTCTCGCAGTCGATCCGCGAAGAATTGCGTCCCCATGGCATCCGGGTTATCAACATCTATCCCGCTGCGACGGCCACGGGGATTTGGGAGGGCGTGGAAGGAGAGTGGCCGCGCGAGAAGATGATGTCGCCCGAGGATGTGGCAGATGCCGTTCGCTTCGCGTTGGACCGTCCACCGGGTTTGCTTGTAGAAAATATTTCGCTCGGCCGTGTGAGCGGGAATCTCTAGGGACGCAACGTTGCGGCCACGCGGCGGAGATCGTCGATCAGGATCTGCATGTCTTGGAGCCTGGTGCGGTAATTCATCACACATCCGCGTAAGCTAAACCGGCCGCCGATGCTCGCATTGGAAAGATACGAGCTTCCGTCGCGTCGCAACGCAAGCAGCAGGCGTTCGTTGAGGTCGTTAAGTTCAAGTTCCATTCGCTGCCGGCTCACGTCATCGGCCGCAGCAAGTGCCGCCTTCCACTGTGACGGCACGTAACGGAAACAAAAGATCGACAGCTCAATGGGGGCAAGCATCTCGAAGTCATCGCTCTGCCGCACGAGCGATTCGAAATGCCGCGCGCACGCGAGATCCTTCTCGATCGCCTCGCCGAGTGTCTTCAAGCCGACACCCTTCAGAAGCATCCAGACTTTCAGTGCGCGGAATCGACGCGATAATTCCGGCCCATAATCCCAGAAGGCGAAAGCCTCGTCGGCTTTTTCTCCCATAACACGTGTGTAGTCTGCATTGTGCGTAAACGCTGCCCGCGCCAACTCCGGATTGCGGTAGATCACGCAGCCGCAATCAACTGGCAGGTAAAGCCACTTATGCGGATCCAGCGCGACGGAATCGGCTTCCTCGAGACCCGCGAACAACGGGCGAGCCGAATTCGCGAGAATGGCAAACCCGCCATAGCTCGCATCAACGTGCATCCAGAGATTAAACCGGCGCGCCACTTGTTTGACATCCCCGAGCGGATCGCACGCACCGGTATTCACGGTGCCGGCATTGGCTGCGACAAAGAATGGGAAGTGCCCGGCCGCCTGGTCCTCTGTGATCTTCCCGATAAGATCGTCGATTCGAATCTTGAACCGCTCGTCGACTGCGACAACGCGCACGTTCTCGCGTCCGAGGCCCAGAAGCGTTGCTGCCTTTGCGATGGAATGATGTGTCTCCTCCGAAACGTAGAGACGCATGGCTCGCGCGAGAGAGTGCGCGCCTTTGCTCACCAAATCCGACGAAGCTTTCTCGCGTCGGGCGGTGACAAGTGCCGCTAAATTCGCCATGGAACCGCCACTCACGAAGAGCCCGCTCGCGCCTTCGTGAAAGCGGAGGATTTGCCGAATCCAATCGATGGTGAGGCGCTCAAGCTCGACGGCAGCGGGAGCGGAGCGCCATGCCGTCAGGTTCGCATTCAGCGTAGAAGCGAGCAGATCGGCAAAGGCCGCAACTGCGGTGCCCGGCGACTGCACGTAGCCGAACATTCGAGGATGGCCGTTATGCCGGCTGAACGGCACGATGAGATCGCGGAAACTCTGGAGCAGTTTCTCGAACTCGACACCTTCGAGCGGAAGCGAGTCCTCGGCACGCGTACGAATCTCCCGCGCGGACGTGTCCGGATAAACACTTCGGTCCCGAATTGCCCCAAGATAATCTGCTACCGCATCAACCGCGGCGTTCCCCCAGCGGCGAATCTCGTCAGGAGAAGGATCAAGCATTTCGGGAAGTAGTTGCCAGTCGGAGAACCCTCACCCCCAGCCTTCTCCGAAAGGAGAGAGGGAGTTCCTTCTCGCTGGGGCAGAAGGTTAGGATGAGAGGGAGGGGCCGTGCTGATCGGATCGCGGATTCAACTTTTGACACCGCTTCTAACACTCGCGCACCGCCTCTGATCGACGCCTCCTGCCTGGGCCGCTGTTCCCCGTGGCCGCATCGACTCGCGCAGGGGTGGGCGCTGCGAGCACGGTGTCGAAGGGCGATACGGCCGTTGCCGCCCGCGCGCAACAGCGCTTAGGCCGCGTGCTTCGACTTCGACTTGCTCTCGAGCGCGGTCTTCACCTGCCCGACGATCGCAGCGAAAGCTGCTTCATCCGTGATCGCGAGGTCGGAAAGGATTTTGCGATCGAGGCCAACGTCGGCCGCCTTCAGGCCCTCTGCGAAACGACTGTAGGTGAGTCCCTGGGCACGGACCGCCGCATTGAGCCGCTGAATCCAGAGATAACGGAAAGTGCGTTTGCGCGTCTTCCGATCGCGATAAGCCCAATACTTCCCCTTCATGGTCGCGTCCTTCGCATAGCGGAAAAGTTTCGAACGGCGGCCGCGGTAACCCTTGGCTTTGTCGAGAACGCGTTTGCGTCGCTCCCGACTGGCGGGGGCGTTGGTTGCTCTTGGCATCTTGTGTTATCCCGCGGCGCGGGGCTCCTTTCAGCGAATCGTTTTTTG
>JACCTI010000360.1 GCA_013812515.1 Chthoniobacterales bacterium | reverse complement strand
CCTTCCGAGACTTCGATGCTGGGGAAGCTCGTGACTTCCTCCGTGTAATAAAACCCAAAACGCAACGCGTCATACTCGATCGGCAAACCAAGCCGATCCCGCATGAAGTCGATATCGCGCTGGATCGTTTTCGAAGAGACCTCCAGGTCCTCGCCGATCTTCCGGCAGTTAGGGTAGTCTTCGGCTTTCAGTCGCGCGTGAATGCGCATCATCCGCTCGAGCGGCGGCCGGGAAGCACCTTTCTCGGCGCGATGCGCGAGAGGTGGCGACTTCACAGGCATTCTCCAACCTCAACCGCGCCCTCCCGTTTCTGGCAAGCGAAAGATTTTTCTAAAAACTTCAAGGCTTGGACCGCCTGTGTCCTACCCCCTGTTTCATGATTCGCGCATGAAACAGTATTTAAATCGTCATCGCCGTGGCACGCTGCTGCCCGTCCCCTACTCCGTCCGCCCTGATCGGCTCGAACGCGGCATCAGGCTGCTGCGCGCTCTGCGATTCTCCCTCGCTTCGCAGGTCTCACCGGCCCGGCCGCAGCAGTGCGAATTCGAGTTCGCTCTGTCGAGGGCAAGATGATCAGAGCGCATCAGGAAGGGAGAGAAGTCTTGCGTGGCCGGAATGTGCTAGGTACGTTCTCTCCTCCCGGACCTGTGCAGCGTCGAGTTCGGACTTTGCATGAACGTTACCGGCACGATTGACGCCATCCTCAATCAGAAGAGCAGCGAGGTTTGGTCGGTCTCTCCAGACGCGACGGTCTACGAAGCCATTTCGATGATGGCGGACAAGAACGTTGGCGCGCTGCTCGTTGTCGAAAGCGGCCAGCTCGTCGGCATTTTGTCGGAACGCGATTACACGCGGAAAGTGATGCTGCGCGGCAAGCGCTCACGCGAAACACAGGTGCGTGAAATCATGTCCAGCCAGCTCACGACCGTGCCGCCGAAAGAAAGCGTGGATGACTGCCTTCGCTTCATGACCGAGAAGCGCGTCCGGCACTTGCCGGTGGTTGCAGAGGGCGAGATCCGCGGCGTAATCTCGATCGGGGATCTGGTGAAGCACGTGATCTCGGTGCAGAGCGCTACGCTTGACCACCTGGAGCGTTACATCTCCGGCGGATACGGGACTTAGTGTAGAGGCGCTTGTGCCAAGCGCCTGACGCGCGTGTTCTCAAACGCGTGCGCCAACGTGGCCTCTGCTGCGCAGGTGACGTTTGGAGCTGGCGCTTTTCCGGGTCCGGTGCTTGACACAAGCACCGCTACAATCGCCAAACGGTCCGACCGCCAACAATCGTTCGGACGGCGCGGCCTTTCAGGTTCCAGCCGTGGAATGGCGTGTTACTCGAGAGCGTTTCGAATGCATTTGCATCAACAGTCCACTCCAAATTTGGATCGATGAGTGTGACATCAGCAGCGGCGCCTGTTGCGAGGGTGCCGGCCTTTAACTTCAAGAGCTCCGCAGGAATTGTTGTAAACATCTCAATCAAGCGGGGCAAGTCGATCGCCTTCCTCTTATGCACCAGGAGATCGAGAAACAATCCAAGTTCCGTCTCTAACCCGACGATCCCGAACGGCGCTCGATCGAACTCGACTTCTTTTTCGAACTTTGCGTGTGGCGCGTGATCGCTCGCCAGGATGTCAAGCGTGCCATCGGCAATCCCGGCAATTAAGGCATCGACATCCGCCTGACTCCGCAGCGGCGGGTTCATCTTGTAGTTGGTGTCGAAGTTCTGAATTGCCTCGTGCGTAAGCGCGATGTGATGAGGGCAAGCTTCGCCACTAATCCTAACGCCACGTCCCCGCGCTTCGCGCAAAAGTCGCACGCTGCCGGCGGAACTGATGTGCTGACAATGAATGCGATGATCGCAGAGTTCCGCGAGAAGGATGTTGCGGGCGACGATCGCTTCTTCGCCCGCGGCCGGCCAGCCGGGTAAACCAAGCAACGTGCTCCAGTAACCTTCATGGACTACGCCGTGGCCGACGAGGTTGTAATCCTGGCAGTGATCGAGCACTGGCACGCCGACCATACGCGCGTACTCGACGGCGCGCCGCATCAGCTCGCTGTTCTGCACGCAATGTCCATCGTCCGTGATCGCAACCACACCGGCTTGCGCAAGCGAACCGATCGGCGCGAGCTCTTCGCCGGCGAGGTTTTTCGAGATCGCGCCCGTTGGCAACACGTGGACGCAGGCCGCGGCCGCGGCACGATCTTTGATCCACGCAATCGTGCTCGGGCTGTCTGCAACCGGGGAGGTGTTTGGCATGCAAACGATCGTCGTGAACCCACCGGCGGCGGCGGCGCGTGCACCAGACTCAATCGTCTCTTTCCAGCCGAAGCCCGGCTCGCGCAGGTGCACGTGAATGTCGATTAGGCCGGGTGCCACGATGAGATTTCCTGCGTCAATCTCATCGGGTTGAGAGTTGAGGGTTGAGAGTTGAGGGAGCGCCGCGATGAGGCCGTCGATTATCAGGAGATCGGCGATTTCATCGCGGCCGTTCGCTGGGTCGATGATGCGGCCGTTGCGGATAACTGTTGCGCTCATGTGCGATGCGGAGCGCGGATTCTCGTCCTCATCGGGATGCGATCCCTCCGCAGAGGTAAAGCACCGCCATGCGCACGGCGAGGCCGTTGGTGACCTGCGCCAGGATCACGCTCTGCACGCCGTCGGCGAGGTCGCTATCGATCTCAACCCCGCGATTGATCGGGCCGGGATGCATGATCAGGCAATCCGCCTTCAGCAATTTCGCGCGAGCTTTCGTTAGGCCGAAGAGACGAATGTACTCACCAATGCCGGGAAAGTATTCTTTGCGCTGCCGCTCATGCTGAACGCGGAGCAGGTGCACCACGTCGACAGTCGGCAGCACTTCATCAATGCAATGGGAGACGGTTACGCCAAGTCGCTCGAAAACCCGCGGCACCAGTGTGCTGGGGCCCACGAGCGTCACGCGCGCCCCCAGCTTCAGGAGCGCGAAGATGTTCGAGCGCGCCACGCGACTGAAAAGGATGTCGCCCACGATGGCAACGTGCAGCCCCGCAATCGAGCCGCGCCGCTCGCGAATTGTGTAGAGGTCGAGCAGCGCCTGCGTCGGATGTTCGTGTGCGCCGTCGCCGGCGTTAATCACGCTAGCCCGCAGACGCTCGGCCAGGAACTGCGGCGCGCCCGCAGAGCTGTGACGCAAAACGATGATGTCCGCGTGATTCGCTTCCAGAATTTTCGCCGTATCCTTGAGCGTCTCACCTTTCGTCAGGCTGGAGGTCGTCGCGGAAATGTTGATTACGTCGGCGCTCAGGCGCTTTGCCGCGAGCTCGAACGAAGTGCGCGTCCGCGTGCTTGGTTCGACGAAGAAGTTGACGAGCGTTTTGCCGCGTAAGGCGGGCACCTTCTTCACATCGCGAGTGCCGACCTGCTTGAAAGCAGCCGCCGTATCCAGGACAAAGGTGATCTCTTCCGCCGAGAGTTCCCGAATTCCTACAAGGTCTTTGCGCGACCAGCGCATATCTGACCTGCGCGAGTCGTTCATGCTTTCTCTTCTTTAATCAGCCAAACAGCGTCGGGTTCAGCGTCGACGTTTTCTAAACGCAAGCGGACGCGCTCGCCCATAGCGGTCGGTAAATTCTTCCCGACGTAATCCGCGCGGATCGGCAGCTCGCGATGGCCGCGGTCGATCAACGTAGCGAGTTGAATCCGGGCGGGGCGGCCGAACGTGCCGATCGCATCCATCGCCGCTCGGGTCGTTCGACCCGTGTAGAAAACATCATCGACGATGATGACCGTGCGGCCATCGAGGGGCACTGGCAGCCGCGACGCTTGCACCATGGGCAGGTTAGCGCGCTTGCCGACATCATCGCGATGCATCGCGACATCAATGATTCCGGTCGCGACGGGCACCTGCGCCAACTCTTCGATCAAGCGCGCGAGTCGCCGCGCGATCTCGACGCCGCGGGAAGGAATCCCGGCGAGGACAATCGCTCCAAGGTCCGGTTGATTTCGCTCGATGATCTCGTGCGCAATGCGGCGAAGTGCATTGCGGATACCAGATGCGTCCAGGATGGGGCTGCCTGGGGAGACCGCGGATAAGGGTGAAGAGTGTGCTGCCATGGCCTTCCTTGGCGACCTCGCAGGATCGCATTTAAAGGAAGCGGAAGGGGCGATCAGCTAGCGGTGCCTGATGTCTGGCCGCGAGCCTCCTTCATACGCTTCTCCCGCCAATTCGAACGATGCTTCACAATCCAGTCAAGCAGCGCTTTTTCGAATCCAATATCCGACCCAGCCTTCTCACTTTCGATCCACTTGTGCTTCAGAACCTCTTCGCGTTCGGCGAGAAATTCTTTGTAGAGAATAGAATTCTCCACGAAATGCGATTGTTCCCCCTGCGGAGCTGGCATCTCTGGACTTTTATCCATAATGTTTCCGTGCGGTCAAATCAATCCGAGGCGCACGATGGTCTGCGTGATGGGCACTGGCTATTCAACTCCGTTGGATCCAGAACGTTGCTAGTCCAGCGTCCGTCGTAAATGCTTCGCGATCCGAAGGAACTCCGTGGCCACGGCGGACGTGCCGCCTTCCGCGGTGATCGGCATTCCGCGATCGCCCGATTCCCGCGTCGCGATATCAAGCGGGACTTGACCGAGCAACGGAACCCGGAGCCGCTTCGCTTCGCGTTCCCCGCCGCCCGATCCGAAGATGTCGTAACGCTTCCCACTATCTGGCGAGATGAAGTAGCTCATGTTCTCGATCAACCCGAGCACCGGCACATTCACCTTTTCAAACATCGTGGAGGCTTTGCGCGCATCGATCAGTGCCACCTCCTGCGGCGTCGTGACGATGATTGCTCCGGCGAGCGCCACCGTCTGCACGATCGTGAGTTGGATGTCGCCTGTGCCCGGCGGCAGGTCGAGGACGAGGTAGTCCAGCTCGCCCCATTCAACCTGACGCAGAAATTGTTGCGTGTAGCGCGTCACCATCGGGCCGCGCAGAATGGCCGGCGAAGCATCGTCCAGAAGGAAGCCCATCGACATTAGCTTCAGATTGTACTGCTCGATCGGAATGATCTTGTTCTCATCCGTCGCAGTCGGCCGGTCGCGCGTTCCGAACATGAGCGCGATGCTGGGGCCGTGAATATCGCAATCGCAAAGGCCCACGCGTGCTTCCGTTCTCTCCAGCGCGACGGCGAGATTAGCGGCAACTGTCGATTTGCCGACGCCGCCTTTGCCACTCGCTACCGCAATGACGTGCTTGATGCCTTCGATGCGGGTGGCGCCGACACCAGCCGCACCCGCGCCCACCGGTGGCGCGTGGACATCGATCAAAACCTTCGCGACTGCGATACCCGCGATGTTTTGCAGGACCGACTCCGCGTCGGCTTTGATGGCGCGAGGAATGGCGGGCTCGTTTGTCGCGAGCGCTAATTGCACGCTGACAGCGCCTCCGTCGATCCGGATTCCTTTTACTAATCCAAACGAGACGATGTCGCGGCTGAATCCGGGATACTTAACCGCTTTGAGCGCTTCCTTTACCTGTTCGTCGGTGACCGGCATGTGGAGCGGCCAACCTACGCTTGTCAGAGAAGGGGTAAAGGCAGGATCGGCAGGAGTGTCGGCGCAGCAAGCGCCTGCCGTTAGGCGGCGTTCGTGAGGTCTTCCTTACAAGGCCCAGAGGACGCTTCCAAATACCGACCCAACAGCGACCACGAATGCAGATAGCGTCAACATGAGGCAACGATCACGAGCGGACGCGCGCCGCAAGCGGGATGAAGCGAGAAGGGGTTCCTCGACTCTAGCGGCGAAAATCTGAGCTAATGATTCACTCCCAGAATCAGCGCTTCACCGCGGCAGCGGCTGCTCCATGTTCGCGAGCGCATAGGCCCAGACCGCATTAATCGCGGCATTTTCTGCGAGCTCGCGGGGAACGATTTTATCCAACGTATCGGCCGCAGTGTGGTGGTAATGAAAATAGGTCCGGCTATCCTGGAACGGGCTGAAGGTCGGCACGCCCGCGGCTTCCATCGGGGAGATGTCCGCCCCGGCGTGGTCTACTTTGTTCAACAGGCCCGCGCCAATCTCCTGCAGCACCTTTGCGACAGGCTTGAGCACAGTGGCGAGCTCCGGCTTGCCACGCAGATTGATCCCTAAGGGGTGACCCGCACCGCCGTCTGTTTCCATGGCCGCGACGTGGTTCGGCAGTTCCGCAGCATGATCAATGGCGTAAGTTCTCCCGCCGCGGAGGCCGTTCTCTTCGTTCATCCAGGCGATCACGCGAATCGTCCGCTTCGGTTGTAGCTTGAGCTGCTTGACAAGATTCCCCACCTGCATCGAGACCGCGACCCCGGCGGCATCATCGATCGCGCCCGTGCCGAGATCCCATGAATCCAAATGGCCCGAGACGATCACAATCTGCTCAGGATTGGTGCTGCCTTTCAAATCTCCCACGACGTTGTAGCTCTCCACCTCCGGCAGTGTCTGCGGTGTGAGTACCAACTTCATCCGGACGACTCCTTGAGGCACGAGCGACGCAACAAGGTCCGCGTCTTCGGAGCTCACCGCGCCAGCTGGAATTTTGGGCGCATCCTCCGCGTAGTTGGTTGAGCCGGTGTGCGGCAATCGAAATTCAGCGCTTCCAACGGACCGGATCAATGCCGCCACCGCTCCGAGTCGGGCCGCCGCGCTCGGTGCCTCGCTCCGGTACGCGACCGCTTCTCCGTAGGCATCGCCGCCGCGTCCCTGCACGGCCATGGCCTTGTCGAACGTATGCAGGAAAACAACGATATTGCCTGCGACTTTCTCCCGGCCTAACGACTGCAATTCTTCGAAATTCCGTGCCACCACGACATTGGCGGTCATTCCCTCCGCCGGCGTCGCGATGCTACCGCCAAGCGCGGTCAGGATGATTTTCTGGGTCGTGTTCGCGGCCTGACCGGGAAACTCCACCAGGGCGGCCGTCTCTTCGCCACGGACCCACCGCGGCACCATTATTTTTTCGGTGCGCACATCGAGGCCCAGCGCGGTCAACTCGGCGGCGACGTACTCCACCGCTTTCTGTGCCTGCGGCGAGCCGCTCAAGCGAGGACCGATGTTGTTCGAAAGATGCGCGACTTGCCGATAGGCGTAATCACTCGCGAGCGCCGCTTGCTGGAGTTGCTTTAACTCAGCCAACGTTTGGGGAGAAAAGTAAATTGGCGTCGGCGAGGGCGATGGACTCGCCTCGTGCGCACGCGCTCCGCACAAAGCAAAGCCGCTCGCGAGGATCATAAGGATGCCACGCGACAGGACGATCGAGCGTGCGGTCATGTGCATTGGTTGGATTCGTTGAAATTCCCCTGCTGTAAACCCCAGCGAGAAGAATTCCAGAGTCAGTTCCGCCGGTCCGCGAGGCTCGGGAGTGGCTTGTAAATGAGCGCGGCGAGCGCTCCGAGGAGAATCGCCTGCAGTATTCCAGAAAGGAACCATTTCGCCGCCAGCTCCATCGGCATTGGCGCTACGACGTAGAGGACGATGGTCGTAATCTGCTGGAACAACCCCATCCAAAATCCGTAAACGCATCCATCTCTGATCGTTCTTCGACGCCAGCCGGTCTTCGCCCAGATGTAAATGAAGGCGATTGAGCAGAGCAGCTGCGCCAAGAGCATCAGGGCGAAGCGCCCCTGCATCTCCGCTTCCGGGCGCCAAAGCGCAGCGGTCGCTTTGTAATCAGGTCCCAGCCAGATAGCGTGGACGACAAAGTCGGTCGCAAAGATGAAGACGAATCCGGCGAGGATCGCAAGTAAGAGGCGCTTGGTGTTCATGCTGAGCTAGAGATTTGGTTCGGGCAAATGCCTAATGATTTGCTCTTCGTTCGGCGAGAAAAATTCCTGGTGCAACGTATACAGATGAATTGACCACGGGCGTTTGCGCGATTCGCGCGTGTCCGGGGAGCGCACGCGCCCACGCGTGCTGGCGCTGGCGCCGTCGCCAGCGCGAACTTTCCGAGCGCGGTTTCCACCGGCAAGGCAATCCTCCTATGGGCCGGGCGGGATCCAGAGAGGTTCGGTGCGGCGAGCCTGGCGAGCGTTCCCGGCCACGGCACCACCGTGGACATCCGCCTTCCTGCGCCCGGCCCGTCAAAATCCTGAGCGCGCGCCGCGGCGTAAATTCGAATTGCGATCTCCGCGTTGCAAATCGACAATCGCGCATCGGCACTTCCGATTACCCCGTGGTGTAACGGTAACACAGCGCCCTTTGGAGGCGTTATTCATGGTTCGAATCCATGCGGGGTAGCCATCGCAGGCGTGTCCTGCGCGAGCGCGCTTAATGAGCAGGGCAAATTGACCTGCGGGACTAACTGTTGCTCGCGGCTTAAGCGCGATACCGGAGATCCGCCCCAGTCGTGGTCGCGAAACTCCGAGCGAGAGCACGCGTGCTTGGGCCACCAACCAGGCGCAAAGACCATCGCGGAAGCGACCCGACGGAGCCAGGCAAGCAGGGGCAGCTAATCAGATCGGGGCGCTTCTCCACCTGGAGTGGCGGAAGGGGTGGGATTCGAACCCACGGTGGGTTTAACCCCACGTTCGATTTCGAGTCGAGTGATACAGGAGGGATGAGTTGACATGCGCACAATTTGCGCATATATTCAGACCTAATGCCGAAGCCTGCCAAGAACAAGAAGCTGGTCGCCAACCTCCCGAAGGGGATTGGCGTGACGCATGCGGCGAACGGCAGAGGCGATCCATATTTCAAGGTGCGGCTCGGGACGACATTTACCGGAGGCGACGTTCAGACACGTCTCTTCAAGAACCTCGGTGACGTCAGAGAGTGGATTTTTGGAGACAAAAGGCAAGGTGGAACAACGAATGGCGTTATTGGTATGCAGGCTGCGGGTGGGGCTTCGGCCTTCGCAATTACACCGGCGCAAATTTCAGACGCCGCCTGGGCGTTCGACCACCTTGGCGGAACGTCTCTGCGGGACGCGGTCAGTTATTATCTTGAGCATGCGCGGCCGAAGGGCGGACTAAAGCCGCTGTCCGTCGTCATCTACGAGCATCTCGAAAGCTTGAAGAAGAGCGGAGCCGCCGAGCGATATTGCTACGCGCAGCGGATTTCTTGCGAGTTGCTGTTGAGAGAAATCGAGCACGATGCTGGAGAAGACCCGCAGATCTCGACGATCACAAAGCAAGATATCGAGACGGTGGCGGATCGTCAGGACTGGAAACCGCTTAACAAGCGCAATTATCTACGGGACTGGGCGATGCTGTTTCGCTTCGCAGTGATGCAGGATTACCGCGTTACAAATCCCTTGGACAAAATCGTGCGCCCTCGTGTACCGCGCAAATATCCGGAGATCTACACGGTAGACGAGGCAGCGATGCTACTGCGGACCGCGCGAGACGTATTTCCCCCTGTTCTGCCCTTCGTGGCTATTGGGCTGTTCGCCGGAGTGCGAGTTGAAGAGCTTCGGCGAATGACATGGGAAATGGTGGACGATGAAACCATCGACCTACCGTCTTCCGTGACCAAAAAAGGTGCAGAACCTCGCAGCATCCCCATCGCCCCAAACTTGCTGGAGTGGCTGAAAGTGTGCCGCGCTGGTCGCGGGCCCGTAGTTCCTGATCCGCCTCTTCGCTGGTGGACCGATGCGCTATACAACGAGGTCGGCTTCCGCAAACGCAATGCGCTCAGGCATTCATTCGCCTCGTATTATCTCGCCTATAGCGACAGCCCAGAGAAAACTCAGATGGCGCTGGGGCAACAGACACCGAGCGTGTTGTTCAGGCACTACCGGCAAGTTGTTAAGCCCAAGCAGGCCGAGGATTACTTCGCTTTGACGCCAGATGCTGTCTGAACAGAATCATCGACATGGCTAAAAAGAAACGAAAATCTGCTCCTCTGCAGAAGGGCGCACCTCGTGCTGTAAAGAAGGCGGCTGCGCGGCCGCGCAGGAAGGCAGCGCGCCCAAAGCAACCCCACCAAGCGCCTAAGTATTCGAAGTATGAAGGTAAGTCCCGTGACGAGCAGATGCGAATAGCCCTGTTCGGCCCCAATTATCGGTCAGGAGATGTCGAGACGCTGGTTTATGAGGTGACACGCGGAATCCAGCGGGGTGGAACGCCGTTCGTATTTCCGAAGCCAGAAGTCATCTGGCTTCAGCACCTAAAGGATGCGATCCGCACCGGCAATGCTGACGTTCTGAAACGCGCAGCTCGTGAAGCGACGCGGGCGCATCTCGCGCTGAACGGACAGCCGTTCGACAGTCTTGCACTGCAGTTGTTAACCGAGACGTCCGATCAAGCATACGCTCCTACTGTTGACGAATTTCTCGCCAAGTACTTCAAGCACCTAACGCCGAATCTCGACCCGTGGCTTAACAAAAAGCGTCAGATTAGGATGCTCGAAACGATGCTTGGCGTTAGACTCTCCACTTGAGATGCCAGAGAATAAACCGCAGAAACCCGCTACGCCGCCGCCGCCGAAGCCGCCACCACCAGGCACGCGCAGCACAGGCGGGAAAAAACCGACTAGGTAAAAGTTATCGCAAGGGAGCAGGCAGCGAATATAAGGGGCGTCGCGCACAGCCACTTGATCGCGGTGTTGATTGCAACGCCAGTGTCGATGTTGCGCGCCACGTTTCTCTGGATGCGTTCGCGGTAGCTGCATGCTTCGAGCAGCAACAGCGTACCATGTGGTAACGAGACGTACTCTTTACGCACAAGGTTCTCTGGCGCGTTTCCAACATGCTCTATGTCGCGCGACTGGAATGCGCCTTGTAGGAGACGAAAACCGGTAAGTGCCACGAACCCGAACAGCACCCCGTAGACGGTGAGCTGTCGCCAGTCTTGCTGCGTTAGCGATACGTGCAGGTTGATGCCTCTTGCGATCAAACCTGCGAGCGCTGACAGCAACGCTAGAATCGCTCCAAGCACGTACAGCGAATTGCGAGTCAACTGTTCTGCGTCTCCGACTGTCGCTGACAGGAATGCTTTGGCTTCTTCAAGGATGAGCCGAGCGTTCGCTTCGGTCACCTCCCCGAGTTCATCGAAGTCAGGAGGCCAGCTCATCAGCCGCGCGCGGAGTCACGTCGGGCAGGCCGTGCTCGGTTCGATATTTGCGTTCGAGGTGAAAGATGAACTTCTCGGCGCGTGCGCGGTCTAGAGGACTCCGCTCGGCGAGTCTCGTGACGACGCGGCGCAGTTTGTCCGCAACGTCGGGTCTGCTGTCGGAAGCCTGCAACTGTGCACGAACCATCACCCGCGCGATCTGTCCGAGCAGCGAAGTACCATCAGCTTTTGCCAACCAGTCGTACAGTGCCTCATCGGTATAAGCGTCGAACTGCGCGAAGTCGGCGGGGTTCCAGCCATCGGGGTGACCGAGTGAGAGTATCACCTCTTCAAGCGAACGCGATTCGACGATCTGCTCTCGTCGCATCGCGATCGCGAATTGCACCTCAGGCACTTGGCTGTCTTTTTCGATTGTAGCCAAAGTGCTCGCGTCTGCGTCGGCGACCAACGCCAGCGCGGTCTGGTCGATATACGGCTGAGGATCGAAGGAGCTGTCAATCTCAGCAACGAACTGAAGCAGGTATTTCGTGGAGTCGAACTGTACGAGCGTGTGATACTTCGCGAACCAGCCTAACGCCGCGTCGCGAATTCGAGTCGCGTCAGCTCGGAAACTGTCCCGATACAGCGCCCAGACTGCACGGAGTGCCTCCTCGCCTTCACTACGCCGGTACTGCGGATCCATCTTCGTCACGACAGCACCTAACGCTGCGAGGTCACAGTAGCCGTCACGCAGATACCGGATGATAAACTCGTCTGCGTCGGTAGACGAGAATTCGAGCTGCTCGATGAGGCGCGAGCTCTCATCCTGAACCTCGGCACGTCGCTCCCACCCGGCGAAAAGCCAATGCATGGATCTCATCTGCTCGAAGGTTAGGTGCTTCGATAGAGCGTAGTGCACGCATGAGAGTTTCGCGCACTGCTGTCGGAACGTTTGGACAAACGCCGGATGCCGGTCCGCAATGTGCGGCTCGAAATAACGCAAACACCAAAGCGTCTGCTGGAAGACACGAATGTTGTTCAGCTCAATTGATCGGAATACCTGTTCAATGTTTTCGTCCGGTGTCGGAAAGATGAGTCGGAAATTGTCAGCGAAGCGGGGCGCGTACGTGATCTGACGATCTACGATCTTCTCTCTGTATTTCGTCAGGATGCGACGGTCACGAGCCGAGAGTTCCTGTTCGTTGCAGATGATAACGACGCGGCAGTTGTTCTGCTCCTTGAGAACGGAGACAAACCCGAAGAACTGCTCTAGATCAAGCGAACGATTGCGTCGCTCCAGGTCGTCGAAGCAGACGAGATAGTCGCGAATGAGTAACTCTTCGAACGTCGGGAGAATCGATCCGATGTCTCCCACGTACGGGAGCTTCAGCGCGCCGAAGTATCGCCGCCTCCGAGCGAGCCACGTCTTCGCGCGTTGCAAAGCGTCGCCGACATCCTCGGTCTCGCGAAGTGCTTTGCCGCCAAACATGACCAAGCTCTTGACGTGCGAGACCGAGGAGCTTCCGAACAACGACACGTATGAGTAAAACCGCTCATCGATCCGTGATCGTTCCCGCTGAACGAGGTGTTTCCAAAAATATGTCTTCCCTGTTCCCCAGAGCCCCTGTAGCAGCAGCACGCGCTGGCTGTCGCTCTCGAAGAACGCACAGACTTCCTCATCGTATCGGATTGCATCCATCGCTGACGCGGCGCTTCAGATCAGCTGAGGCTGCTCATCATTCGATTCGTGCTTCGCCTTTTTGAAGTTCAAGTTCGGCTCGTAGTCGGGGTGCTCGGCACGTTGAGTGTTGTTGAGGAGCCCCTCAATCGTAAGCAACTGGACGCGTGCGAACTTCTTGCCGGTTGCGCTTTCGTAGAAGCCGACTGATGCCGCGTCCTTCACCATCGCGAGCGTCGGCTGCTCCAAGGAAATGAACAGCGCGATCTCCGCTTTCTCCCGTTCGCGCACGTGATTGAGTGAGCGTACGTCATCCGGCTTAATCCCGCCGCCCTTCACGCTCACCACGAGCTTGCGCACTTCCTTGCGGTCGAGATCGCGGAAGAACTTCACGCCATCGATCCCGGTATCCGCCCCTTTCTTCTTTCCCTGGAACGGCTGCGCTTCCACCAGCGAGACCGCCCACCATTGGAATTGATACTTATCCCGCTCCGCCAGATTGCGCGCTCCATCGAGGTCCTTCGGCGTACCGTGGACTTCAAACTTGCAGCGGGCGCCGTAGCGATCCTTCAGCCGCTTCTCGATCAACGATATCGCCAGATGCGTGATGTCGATCCCGATCCATTTGCGCTTCAACTCGTGCGCCGCATCCACCGCCGTCCCACAACCACAGAACGGATCGAGCATTACGTCGCCTTCGTTGCTGCTGGCTTGGATGATGCGTTCCAATAACGCGAGCGGCTTTTGCGTCGGATAACCAAGCCGCTCCTCTGCCTGCGAGTTGATCGGAGGAATGTCGTCCCAAAGCGACTGCATCTTGTGGCCTTTGGTTTCGTCCAGGAACCGCTTCAGCCGCATTCTCCCCTTCGGATCTTTAGGAAAATAGAGACGTCCTTCGCGATCATACTGCTCCATAACCTCGCGGCTAACCGCCCAGCCGTTTGGATGGGGTTCATACGTGACACCGTTGCTGGCTGTGAACGCGTAATGAAGGTTCGGACGGACGCCGGGATTGCGCAGATCGCTTGTCGTGAAACGTCGGCCGCTCTCGTCCACGGATGCGAACTTCTCCGAAAGGTGCTTCTCTGAGTAGTTCGTGTAGAGCTGGTTCCAGACGTAGTCCGGCCCTTTCGCGTAGAAGAAGATTGTATCGGTATTGTCGCCGAAAGCGCGGTCGACGTTTCCATGACTTGAGGTGCGCTTCCAAACAATCTCGCTCTCAAAGGACATCTTCCCGAACACCCCATCGAGCACGATCTTGAGGTAGTGCGACGCGGTCGGATCGCAGTGGAGATAGAGCGAGCCGGTCAGTTTAAGCGCGCGATGCAGCTCCAGCAGGCGATTGGCCATCATCGTGAGGTACGCCATCATGTCGTTTTCGCCGAGAAAGCCGCGCAACGCGCGCATCATGTCGGCGACCTGCGTCTTCGGCTGATGCAGCAGCTCGTCGAACTCGCGCTCCGCCTGCTCGTTCCAATGCCACGTGTCCTCAAACGCCTCGATCTGTGCCGCGCTTGCCTGCCCTTTCGGTGACTTGAAGAGCAGGTTGTAATCGCGCTTCGAGTTAAACGGCGGATCGAGATAAATCAGATCAACCGATTCATCGGCAATGTGCTCCCGCAGCACTTGCAAATTGTCGCCGTAGTAGAGCTGATTCACCACGCCGTGCAGCGTAGCGAATTGCGTCTGGGCAATCAATGACGCCGCTTCGGTTCGGGCCCCGCCAGCGCGCGAGCGGAAACAGGTGGAACCACTCGTTTCCATGTCGAAGAGCGACTTCCGTCCGAGCGTTAGGAATGAAAATAACCCAAACGCAAACAGAGCGAGATGAGGTCGTCGTGGACGACCCTACTCGGCTCTTAAACCAAAACCCAACCCGCGACGGCGCTCGTGACCGGCCGCAATCTCTTGACCGCGTCGCCGACTTCTGGTTGGTGCCCGCCACGATCACCGCAAACAACTTCATCTATAAGAGCTTGTCGCACTGGTCGTTCAACACGTCCATCGGCTGTTCGCACGCGTGCCGCTTCTGCTATGTGCCGAGCGTTGCGACGGTGAAGCAGGGAACCCCTCTTCGGCGATATGGCGTTGGAGATCCAGATGCCGACTGGGGGAATTATGTACTCGTTAGACCTTGGGACGAAAAGAAGTTCCTGGCGTCTCTACGGGCGGCGGAACGCACCCCGACGTCCGAGCTGAAGGCCGACGGAAATCGTGCGGTGATGTACTGCAGTACGACTGACCCGTATCAGATGATCTCCCATCCGGACCCGCAGAGGCAACGAGAACTGAACGCGACTGCGCGATATCTCGTCACGCGTTCGCTCGAATTGATCCGGGATCAATCGACGTTAAACGTTCGGATTCTGACGCGGAGCCCGCTCGCGAAGGCCGACTTCGACCTGTTCAGAAGTTTCGGGACCCGACTCACTTTCGGAATGAGCCTGCCGACGCTCGACGATAAGCTCGCACGGATTTATGAGCCGAAAGCTCCGTCGCCGTCGAAACGGCTGGCGGCACTGCGAGCTGCGGCGGATGCAGGGCTGCACGTGTACGTGGCGGTAGCCCCCACGTATCCGGAATCGGCTGTCGATGATCTTCGAGCTACCCTGGAGGCCGTCGCTTCGCTGCGGCCGATCACGGTCTTCCACGAACCGATAAATATTCGTGCCGAGAACGTCCGACGTATCGAGACCCACGCGGAATCCCTCGGCCTCAGGATGAGGACCGATGTCTTTGCAACCGAAGAGAGCTGGCGCAAGTACGCTCTTGGCTCCCTCAGGATGGTTGAAAGCCTCGCCGCCGAGGTTGGGCTTAGCGAACGGCTGCATCTATGGCCCGACGCGGCGCTCGGGACGAAGAAGGCTCTTGCCGCCGTGGCAGGTGGCGAAAGCTATCGTGACTGGCTTTCCCTTTGGTGGAACCGCCGGAGTGAGTGGCCTTCGCGTGACGGAGAACGCGTGCGGGATGAATACGCAGCCTTAACGAAGCGCCGCGAGGCGAAGGTGACCGCGTGAAGAAAGTTCCTTACTTCGATCACCGCACCGGCCAGATCACGCTGATCCCCGCTGCCGAATTGGCACCAGGATTGATCTTGTCGACGATCACTGATGCTGACGGCACGCCCCACAAGGTGTTTCTCGACGGATACGAAATGATGAAGGAGGCGCTTCGAGACGGTCGGGTTCGATCCGTTGACCGGGTCATCGCTCCTGAACGGAACGATGAGCGTTGGAAGCGCATGTGTCGGTTCGTCTCAAAGTCTCTCTGGGAGTTCCTCCCAAAGCAGCCGGACCAGTGGGATACCGATTTCAGAGGCGAAGAAGACCCCGAAGCGTCAGCGGTACACTTCGTTAGGCTTGCGAAGGCTTATAGGGCGCTGACGGTTGGCTACGACCTGCCGCGTTGCCTTAAGCTGGAGATTTTCGATCTACTCCACAAAGCGCTGAATTGCGGAATGCTGGCGTTGGAGACGACCGAGCTGGAATGGCTGTCGAAGGAGGAAGCCGCGATGATTGTCGAAGCCGTGAAAGAGATCACCGGTGACATATGAAGGCAAAGCTAACCCTACATGAATTGCGGAAACGATTTGCCTTGCTCGGAAGCCTCTCGCCAATGGCGCCGGGCTGTCCCGCGATGAAGCGCGGCTTCGCAACGCCTACATCGACGCGACCGCGTCCGTTCGGCGCGCGCGGACTTCCGTATCGCAGCGACAAATCATGGAAAAATTTCTGCGCATCTATGCCTACTTCCCGAAGAGACACCGTCGCCGATTTCAGCGGCGTCTCATCAGAGCGAATCCGGTTGGGCTCAATGATCGCATTAAAATCAGTGACTTTCTTGCTCCGGCGAAATGGCTCGAATAACCCTTGAGCCGCGCTGCATAACGACTGCGGTAAATCCTCGCGTTCCGCTGCGGCTTATCCACGTCGACATGCAGCGCGCGCGTCGATGCGAGAGTGCGCACAAGAAGCGCACACTCGCGATGCGTTCCGCGCCACTATCTGAAGCAGCGCGCAGGCAGCCAAATCGTTCTCAGATAAGGCAAGGCCTCCACGGTCTCAGCGAAGCCACTCCACGACGCCCTTGAATGCTGGAAGAATTAGAGCCGCTGCGATCGCAGCGGCTACTCTGAAGCGACTGCGATGGAAACGTGCTTTCCCTTTCAGGCTAGCGGCAGCGCGTTGTAGCTCATCGCACTTCCGTTTCCAAGCTGTGGCGCTCTTCACTTTTGCAGCATTCGCCGCGCGAACGTTCCTATCGCTCTCCGCATTCATTTGTCGGAACTGCATTTGGTATGCGGCCTCGAGTCTTGCCGCTTCAGCCTTCAAATGACCACCATCAAGCATCTCCATCGGGCAGTTCTTTACGGCGTAGTACGCTGACGTGCCCGTCTCCAACGTCGCTTCACCGAAAGGAATAATGTTCACTTCGTGCCAGAACAGTCCCATTGCGATGTCCATCAACGCAGGGCCATCATCCGGCACTGTTAGGACCAACGTATCGATAGTCTTCGAAGCGGGGTGCACGAACACGAATGCGAGACCGGGCACCCATTTGCCACGCGGGCGGGCGATCAACCCCGCGCGTGCATGACAAAGACCGGCTCGTGCCACAGCAACGTTTGCCACTTGAACCAACGGTTCCGGAACGTCCGTTGTAGCTACGTCGATAGCGGCCAGTCGCTTTCGGAGTCGAATGACCTCGTCGTCTGATCGCGGTTCAGCGGGAACCTTCAGCTCGGGCGCAATCTCACTGTCACCACGACGTACCAGTTCCTCCAGGTTTTTGAGGTAGTCGTCGACGGGCTTCGGTCGGAGTTCCCGAGCTAGCTTCGGCGCTTCGTGTTCAGGCAAATTCATAGTGGGTCGGGAAGTAGTTCCGCTGTTGGGTCTTTCAGCTTTGGTGCGGCGATGGGGGGAGACATGTCGATCTGCTTCTCCGGGCGAGGGGCAATAAAATATTCAATCACCGAGATTACCTCAGACACCTGTGTGATCAGCGATAGAGCACGGCCCAGAGCGGGTGGGAGAAAGGGTCTTAGCGCGCGTAACACTGTCACCAGCACAGCATCGCAGTGCCGTTGCTTTGCGATGATTTTCCTCGGCTGGAGGCGTTTCCATTCACGATGGACCTCTTCACACCGACGAAGCTCAGCACCGTCTCCGCCGTCACCCCCCTCTTCGAAAGCTTCGTCGAAGCGCCGGTGCAATCTCAGATCAAATGGTTCGGCATCCGGGCCGTGGCGCTCGCGGAACCGTTGCAGATTCTCCATCAACACTACGTTCCCATCTCCGCCAGCTCCGATTTTGGATAGCCTCCATTGGCCTACTGACCAACTTCCGATCGTGCACAGCCGAGCTGGGACGGCGAGCGTATGGTCCGCCAGAACTCGACTCACGTAGAGATTCAGATGGGGTCGAGCTGAATCGTAGTGAATGCTCGCGCAGAGCAGATCCCAATTGATTGCGGACATCGTTTCACCCCCGACAGCATTCAAGCAGTGCTTGAGCTTCTTCTTGATTGCTG
>JACCTI010000340.1 GCA_013812515.1 Chthoniobacterales bacterium | reverse complement strand
TAAGAATTGATCGGCTCGATCTCACGCCTGGGCAATACCATCTCGACGCCGGAGTTTACGAAACCAACTGGGCTTACGCTTACGACTATCATTGGCACGCCTACAAGCTGGCTGTTACCGGGACTGGCAAAGGCAAGTCGATCATGAGCCCACCTCATTCCTGGCAGATTGGGCTTTCGGCAGGTAACGACTCCGCGTTCGCTAGCACGGCCGCGCAGTCACAAACGCATGACTGTCTACGCCCCGTGCGAGTGGCAATTAGGGTTGACACGTGAGGTCCATTTCGCGCGCACTGCGGCGTCTGGGGCGGTCACAATGGCTGACGCGGCTGCGAGCGAGCACTACCGGCCAGAGTCGCCGCGAGCCGAATTTTCAGGAGGCGCCTTTGGCTTCCCAGGGTTCCCCGCGGGCCATTTCTATTCGCCGCTCCTCGATCTCCAGAGTGTAAAGCCAGGCGAATCACAAATGCCATTCGATGGCGAGGAGTGGTGGAAACATATCGATTTGCGCGCTACCGACCTTCTTAGATAGTACTGGCGGCTGTATATGGCTGAGAAGAGTAGCTAATTGATCGATGCTGCCAATGACGACGGCGTGTGATCCCGACACCGTCTGCGCCGTTCTTGCTCGGGGGCGCACCAGTCCTAGCGGCGCGGAAGCATTCTGCCTTTCTCGCCTGGGTCCGGATGCTGCGTAATCGCGTAAGTATGACTGCCTTAGCAACGGAGAAACCAATCCCCGTGTCGGTCATAATACCCGCGTTGAATGCTGCTGAGACTATCGACGAGACGCTGCAATCGCTTCGTGCGCAAAGCATGTGCGATTGGGAAGCGATAGTCGTCGACGACGGATCAACTGACTCGACGTCCGAGCTGGCTTGTACTGTGGCGCAAGCTGATGCACGCCTGAAGTTCGTGCAGCGCCATCATGGAGGTGTCGCGGCGGCGCGCAATCACGGCATCCGCGTGACGGCTGCGCCCTGGCTTCTGTTTCTGGATGCCGATGATCTTATCACCCCCGATCATCTGGCTAAGCTAACCGGCGCAGCGGCTGAAAACCCGGAACTAGATCTCATCTATGGCGACTGGGCGCGGCTCTCTCCCGCAGGCAATCGGACTACCGAGCAACGTCACCGCGAGACCGGCGATTTGTTTTCGCTGCTTGCGAGGGTATCCGCTTTCCCGATCCACAGTTGCATTGTTCGCCGCACCGCAGTGGAAAAAGCTGGGGGGTTCGATGAATCCTTCGTTACCTGTGAAGACTGGGACCTGTGGCAGCGTATCGCGCGCGTCGGGGCGATCTTCGGCTGTGTCCCGGACGTTGTCGCGCTCTATCGTATGCGGCCGAAATCGCTCTCCACGAACGCAGGGCAAATGCTGATTGACGGTTTACGAGTCATCGAAAACGGGCATGGCACAGACCGGCGGGTGCCGAGATCGCGCCCTGAGCATTTCCGCGGTCTTCCGCCGCGAGCACTGGCGGTCACGCAGTTTCACTACCTTTGCTGGTGCGCGGGTCTCGTTCTCGGAAGCCGCGGGGACGCAGTTCCGTTGCTCTCAAAGCTGAAGCACAAGTTGGAGCCGAGTGTTGATCCGAGCGTTGTCGCGGCGGCGATTTTTGAGGCAACACTGCTTCCTGCCTGCCACCTGCGTTCGAAATGGCCGCTACTGTGGCCTGGTTTATCTGCCAGCATCGTCCGCGTGCTGGATGCTTTGGAGACACGTTGCCGCGCGCGTGACCTGGCTCGGCGAACGCAAGTGGTGCTCGAGCGCCTGATTAGCTGCACCACCTGGGCAGGCGCTATTGGGCACACGAACGCCACTCAGGTCGAAGTAAGCACGCCGATCGAGGATGTTCGTACTCCGCCTGAATGTGAGCGTATTTACATCAATGTGACCGTGGAGGGAGTTGCGGTGGGTTCGATAGGTCTGCCCGTGTGGGAGGGAATAGTACCCGCTTATGTGATCGCTGACGCTATCGCTGGAGAATTCGCCTGGCCGATTTTAAACCGGTTTTTCGAAGCTACGATCTACCCTCAACTTAGAATCGAAAGTTTCGGAGATGCAACCTCCGTTTCCCGCGATGGCGTATTGCTCGCTTGCGATTTGCCAACCGATCCTGTCGCTCTGCGCGCGGCGATTCACGATCGAATAGACTGGAGCCTCTTCCTTCAAGAGGTTTGGGGCCGCACGGATCTGCCGGCGGAGCGGTTCTATGACGACACATCATCATCCATAACCTCCGCCGGTCCGGGACGGCTGAGCGATTCAAATATTACGGTTGAGCTATCCGAGGAACTATCAGACCTAATTGGCATAGGGGACAACTACGTTACCGTGAAGTTCGTTGTCGGGGGATGTGCAATCGGACTCGTGCAGGTTTTCCCGACAAGCGGAACCGTCACAGCCCAACAGCTTGTCGCTTCACTTACGACGGCCGCTGGCTTTGAGCTATGTCGTGCTGCCGTGCGCGAGGCGCTCATTGGGCAGAGTTGGGAGCCTTTGCTGTCGATACGTCAACGACTGCGGGCGCGCGCCCGACTTTCGCCGAGAAAGAAAGGAACATTCTACAGCGCCGGTGCGACAGCGGTCCTACCACGACGCGCGCCAGAGATCTACGGCACGAGCGGTTGCCGGCGAGCCGTGCTCCCCGCGCAAGCTTGGAACGAATTAGACGCTGCGGCCCAGAGTGCGGGAGAGTCAACGTTCATTTCCCCGAACACAACCGGGCCGATCCAGCACATCATTTATGCGCCAGAGGAAATCGACAGGTTCCATGCAGAACGGTGCACCGCAGCGACCGGTTTACCAGCAGGTCGTTCGGCCCACGAGCACGATCGTGCTCACTTCGAGAGCTTGTTCGCGCGTAACCCAGATCCCTGGCGTTACACCAATGCGTATGAACAACAAAAATATCACGAAACTTTGTCGCTGCTAACCAGCGACAAAATCCACGATGCTCTTGAGATAGCGTGCGCTGAAGGCCACTTCACCCTTCAATTGGCGGAATGCGTCGAGAATCTCTTAGGCGTGGATATCTCCGAGATCGCGCTCGGCCGGGCTGCCGAACGCTGCCGCGGCCTTGCGCACGTTCGATTTGAGCAATTCGACCTGCTTAAGGATACAATCCGCGGTGAGTACGACTTGGTCACCTGCAGCGAAGTCCTCTATTACATGGGAACTCGGGAGGTGCTGGAGAACGTCGCGCACACGCTTGAGGGCGCTTTGAAGCGCCGCGGCCGCCTGATTGTGGCGCACGCGAACCTGCTGGTGGACGAGCCCGACCGCGCCGGATTCATCTGGGATCTGCCTTTTGGCGCAAAGACCATCGGTGAAGTTCTCGCTTCGGCTGGCAACCTTCGTCTGGTTCATGAACTTAAAACGCCGCTTTACCGGATCCAGGCATTCGAACGCCAAAGGAGAGTGGGATGGTCGCCGTGCCGGCAACGCCCGCCTAAGCTGCAACATCTGGACCAGCAGCCGGCGCCCGTGCCGCCGGAGATCTCCCGGCAAGTTCGATGGCATGGCGGCTCTCCCGTTCGATGCGAGTCGATCTCCGGCACGCTTTTGTTGCCGATCCTGATGTATCACCGCATTGCTCCCAGCGGCGCGGCAGAGATGACGCGCTGGCGGGTCACACCCGAAAAGTTCGAAGCGCAATTGCGCTACTTGCACGACAGCGGATTCTACACCCCGCGATTGCATGATTGGCGCGTCGCGGCGCACGATCGCAAAGCTCTCCCAGGGCGCGCTGTAATCTTCACCTTCGACGACGCATATCTCGATTTCTTTACGCACGCCTTGCCACTTCTCCAACAATACCACTTCCGCGCGATTGTCTTCCCTGTCGCTGAGCGTATCGGAAAAACGAACACGTGGGACAAAGCTTACTGCGAGGAAATCGAATTGATGGATTGGTCGCACTTGCGAACATTGCTTGCGGCAGGGTTTGAAATTGGTTCGCACTCAGCGAGCCATCCGGCGATGACAGCTCTTTCACCAGAGCGAGTTGTAAAGGAGGCAGCGGGCTCCCGCGCGCTTCTAGCTCGCGAACTTCAGTGCCGCATCGATGCGTTCGCTTATCCGTATGGTGATGTGGACCAAATCGTCAAACACTTAGTCGGTGCCAGCGGTTACTCGTTTGGCTTCACTTGCAAAGCTGCGATGGCGAAGCATTCGGACGACCTACTGACATTGCCGCGTTTCGAGGTAAGCGGCATCGACTCCTTCGCCGAGTTTATCGCATCGGTTCAGTGTTAGCGACGTCCGCAGAAAGCGGCGCGAGCTCGCAAGCGCGCGAGTAACGCCAGAACTGAGCGCTGATCTCCGGATGACGAGATCGCAATTCCCGCATCGTCATAGGAACGCGCCAGCGTCCTCCCGCTGGCTAGCCGAGGACTCGTCCGGCCGGGGATCGAAGAAGTTTATCCCGTTGGAGAGATCGCGACGCTCACGGAAATGAGCGTGCGTTACTTCAGCCCACTCGGCAAGTGCGGCAACGACAGCAACTGCTCGAACTCCCTCCAGCGCAACTCTTCGTCGAGATTCACATTGAGAACCGCGCACTCTTCGCAAGTCTCCGCGGCGCGCTGAGATTCAACCCTTTTTTCGACATAACTGCGCACGATGTCCTCGCCGAGGTTGGAGTTGATTACGTAGCTTCTGTAGCGTTGGATGAATTCCACGGCTTGCTTGGCGCGCGCCGGATCCATTACCGCATATTTCTCGAGCCACTTACCCGCGGCGCCCGGATCGATCTCGCCGTTGATGAGGCGCCGTGCGGCTTCATTCCGCGCATACGCAAGTTGGTCAACCAGCTCCTGGACTGCATAGTATTCCTC
>JACCTI010000311.1 GCA_013812515.1 Chthoniobacterales bacterium | reverse complement strand
CAAACTGCACCGAGGTCACTCTCGCGGTGCATTACGAGATCAAGAATACACTCTTCGCCTGGCTGGATCGCCACTTCCGCTTCGTTGATGCGTTCGTCACTTCGGAACTCCGCAGCATCCGGGCACACTTCGAAGGCATTGCAGCGCCAGTCGGGGAACGGCCTGCGATGATGCCGATGTTCGAGACGGCGACGGCTTAACACACAAGGGCAACAATTTGAAAGAGCGCGGCGCGAGATGCGCCGCGCCCTTTTCTTGTACGGCGTTGCGATCGGGACGGCGCAGCACGCTGCCCTTACCGCATTCGGACGGCGCGCGTTTTGTCGAGCCGGAGCACCTGGCCCGGCTGCAACGACACGGCCGATTGTGGATCGGTGATTTTGGCGCCGTCGAGTTGCACGCTTCCCTGCTCGATCAGACGGCGCGCTTCACCTCGTGATTTAGTTAGTGCGAACGCCTGCGCGTACGCCGCAGCCACGAGGGAGACGGCGTCGCCTGCCTCCAGGTAAACTTCAGGAAGATCCGCATTCGCTAGGCGTTTCTCGCTGAAGCGGGCGGTCCATTCCTCCAGCGCTTTCTTCGCGTCGGCGCCGGAGTGATACGTCGCCACGATTTCAAAGCCGAGCTGCTTCTTTGCCTCCAGCGGGTGTGCGTCAGCCGGGAGCGCACGGCCGAGCAGCAGCGTGTAATAACGAGCCATCAACTCATCCGAGATGCTCATCATTTTGCCGAACATGTCGGCGGGAGGCTCGGTCAAGCCGATGTAATTTCGGAAGCTCTTGCTCATTTTCCTGGCGCCATCGAGTCCTTCCAGGATCGGAAGTAGCATCACGACCTGCGGCGACACGCCGCGATGCTTCTGGAGATCGCGCCCGACCAGGTTATTGAAGAGCTGATCCGTCCCGCCGAGCTCGACATCAGATTGCACCATCACGGAATCCCAACCCTGCATGATGGGATACTGGATCTCGTGGGCATGAATCGGCTGCTGCTGATCGAGCCGTTGCCGGAAATCTTCGCGCTGTAGCATCTGTTGCAAAGTCACCTGGCTGTTCAGACCTATCACTTCCTCGAAGCCCATCTTCCCGAGCCAGTCCGCGTTGTTGACGACGGTGGTGCGGCCTTCGTCCAGGATTTTGAACGCTTGTTCGCGATACGACTGCGCGTTCGCATGGACCTGCTCGCGCGTAAGCTGTGGCCGCGTCGCCGAACGCCCGCTAGGGTCGCCGATCATGGCGGTGAAGTCGCCGATGATCAGCACAGCTTGATGCCCGAGATCCTGAAACTGGCGCAGCTTCCGCAGAAGAATTGAGTGGCCGAGATGCAAATCGGGACTCGTCGGGTCGGCACCTAGTTTGATGCGGAGCGGACGCCCGAGGGCGAGCTTGGCGCGCAGCTCGCTTTCGCTGATGATCTGCGCCGTGCCCTGCTGAAGAAGATGAAGCGCTTCGTCCGGTTCCATACGCTGGCGCTGAACGAGCCGCTGGCGCTACTTGTTCTTGTTTAGTAGCTCGCGCACCTGCTCGATCGTCAACGGATGATCCTGCGCGCTCAAGGCCGTCTGGCTTTTTCCGCGGCCTTCAAATTTGCGATTCCCGGCGAATTCCGATGTCGCGACCGCTTTTTGCGCGTCCGCCGCTTCCCGCACTCCGCTGTAGCTCGCGGTCGTGTAAGGCTCCTTCAATTTCGTAATCTGATTTCGCGTCGAGAGATTCGCCTCCGCACGCGCGAACTGTGAACTCTCGGTTGCAAACGGCTTCGGCGAAATGCCTCGTGTATTCCAGAACCGCTTTTGTTTCCTCGTTTCCGCGACGTAGAAGGATTTCGTCGGTGCGCTCTTGCTCAACGTCGCGCCCCGGGCAACGAACTGTTTCCCTTGTGCGTTGTTGTGCAAAGTCATGTCTGGCTTGAGCAGCCGGTCGAGCATCTTTCGGTCCTGCTCTTGAGCGCGGGCCAGCACAACGCTGCCAAGGAGGATGAGAGCAACTACGCCGCGCACGCCAGTGAAGGTGTAAATCGGAGTCCGCGATGTAAAGGAAATAGTCGCCGCCGCGCGCGCGAAATCAGCGACCTAACGCACTGCGCAAACGGCTCGCGCCGGGAGGAGGAGAGATCCGCCCGGAGAGAATCGCTCCTGCGTTCACTGGCCGTCGGTAATAGCGAGTGTTCGCCGTCTTCTGCGTCGCAATGATTGCACCTTCCAGCGATGCCCCCGCGAAAAGACCTTTGCTTCGGCTGTAGGTATAAACAGCAGCAGTCGGAGTGATGCTCGCTTGCAAGTCGCGCCCCGTCGGCCCAGCGGCTGCGCTCACGTCCGCACCCAAGGTCACGTTGCCGTCGCGCGAGAAAGCACGTACCGCCTCGCGACTATTCAAGACAAAAACGAATTCCGTCAGTTGCGCGCCTATTTGAAAGCCCCAGCCTGCGCCGCCGGTGCCCACAAACGAGGGGCCGGACCAGCCGCTCCCGGTGCGCGCTACAACCACACCCTGCCCACCTTTTCCGCTCAGTCCGAAGCCTACTTTCACGACCGACATAATCGCGAGACCGCTCGCATTTCGAAGCACGCGTTCCGGGATTTGGTTCTCGGGAATCGAGCGAAAACCGCGCAAAATCTCGGCCGATCGGTTCACGATTTCCTGCTCGGTCGCGGCAGAAAGCATTTCGAGGCTGAGAGTGAACGCAATTGCGATGGCGAGCAGCTTCTTCATACGAGGGAGAGTTCGATCCTAGACGCGCAGCCGGCTGTATGCGAAGGGATCTCTCGTTAGGCCAAAGACAGGTGTAAGGTGCACGATGATCGATTCGCCCGACACTGCCTTCATGCGCGAAGCTTTGCGCCAGGCCCAAAAGGCACTCAAATCGGAGGAGGTTCCCATTGGCGCCGTCGTCGTGCAGGGCGGCAGAATCATCGCTCGCGCTTACAATCAGGTGGAGCTCCTGCGGGATGCCACGGCGCATGCCGAGATGCTGGCAATCACGCAAGCCGAAGCGGCAATCGGCGAATGGCGTTTGAATGAATGTGATCTTTACGTGACGAAGGAGCCGTGCCCGATGTGCGCCGGCGCGCTGCTGCACGTGCGCATGCGTCGTGTGATCTTCGGCTGTGCGGATGAACGCGGCGGCGCGGCCGGCGGCCTCCTCAACCTCCTGCAGATGCCGGGATTGAATCATCGGTGCGACATCACGATGGGCGTTCTGCAGGAGGAGTGCGCTGCGATCCTGCGAGGCTTTTTCCAAGCCAGGCGAGGAGACGCGGAACCAGCAGTGCTGCGCAACGGCGAAAAGATCAGCGCTGGGGAGCGCCCGATAGAGAACGGCGAAAAATTCCGGCAAGAGAAATAATAGCCCAAGCGCCTTCCAGCACGATGAATCCGACCCGCCAGTCAATGACCGCAACCCATGCGAGCAGCGCGGAGCCAACGAAATTTACGATATTGAATGATCGATCCC
The DNA here is from genome assembly GCA_013812515.1 of Chthoniobacterales bacterium. GTDB lineage: Bacteria > Verrucomicrobiota > Verrucomicrobiia > Chthoniobacterales > UBA10450 > JACCTI01. The sequence goes on along the minus strand of JACCTI010000311.1, from coordinate 1,397 downwards.
GCCCACTCATCCACCCGAACTGCAGCGCGATATAGGCAACAAGGATGAGGAGAGCGCCGATGAGAGAGATAGCCTGGTAGAACATGGAACGAGGGTTGCGGACGGAGCAGAATAAAGGCGGCCAGCTCTGGACCGCCAGCACCGGGCACTACATCGCAGAGGTTCTTCGGCTACCCGTCAGCCCTTGCCGATCAGAACTTTTGCCGGCGACGATCAGCCGCCAGAACTGCGCTACGTTCGCGCCTTCCGGCAAGCCGCAGCTTGATCTCCTCACCGATTCGGATTCACCTCGTCGCTTAGCTCCATAGTTCCCGGGGATGGCTATGTGGAGTCTCGGTCCTCGCAGCCAGCGCAGAAACTGAGGGAGTAATCCTGCGATCACGCTCCAAATATTCCGATGACGCCGAGTACATCAATGAGACCAGCGTCGTGAATGGTTTCAGGAACCTGAGAAGATTGTTCATTCGAAGCTTGGCCTCGGAGAACCTCATCAATTCCTCGATGATCCGAACGGGACGATGGAGAACTAACATGAGGAGGAAGCGAGGTCGAGCCACTGGGCTCAATGTGCTGTCCGCCGCTTCACTTAGAGCAAGGATCTGTTCTCCTATCCAGAACGAACCGTAGTTTATCAGACGTGCGCAGCGCTGCACAGGTGGGACTCGCGGGTCGCGCCACGGCGTGGACGTAACGGCGCGTTGCTCCTGACACCAGATCCGAAAACGGAATTCAACCGCTCGGATGCTCGCGCTCGCCTAACGAGTTAGGACGGAGGAGACGGCGATTGAGGGTGGAACGATTTCGCCTGATCTAAATTCCCAGGCTGAACTGACCGAGAGAGAAAGCGCGGAATCGCCTCTCGTCCTCGTGCTACCCCCCTCGTGCTCGTCCTCGTCCTCCATACTCCCGCTCGTGCTCGAATGCGTCAACGCTGCGCCGTCCCAAAGCATCAATGGACTTGCCTGGTCACTTCGTCTCGGGTCGATTGAGAGATTCGCCGCCAAGGCCAGAATCGCGATTCCATGAGAACGCCGCTCTTGTTGGCTGTCCAGTTTGCACAGAGGGGTTGCAAAGCTCCCCAGCTGACGCGGCAGAATCCGGGGCCTGCCGTCACTTACCGGACCCAAAAACTGGAAGCTACATTGTTCGAGATCCGAGGGTCGTGCAGGAAAAGCCGGCGGCATCTCGCGCCGAGGAAGTTGTCGTGACGGGCGACTTCCGTCAGCGAGATCGCCGCGTTCATTGACAGACCGCGAGAGCTGTAGAATACTTCAGCTGGTAAAGCTTGTTGGGCTTGTGTTAGTGAGCGCTACGCTTCCCTGTGAAGGGCGCTGATTATTCAGTCTCAATAGCTATCGACCATTCCAGGTCGGCCCGAGGTCCTTCGAGGGATTTCG
>JACCTI010000293.1 GCA_013812515.1 Chthoniobacterales bacterium | reverse complement strand
TTCGTGTGGTCGGAAGCCAATTCCATCGCGCCGCGCTCGCGCGCATCATTTCCGTCACGGGCGTGGATGGCGATCCGCAACCCGCGCGATGGAATGTGCTCATCGCTGATCGCGGCGCGCCCGGCGGGGTGCGCGAGTTGGTCGTAGCGAACGGCCGGATCGTTTCGAATCGCACGCCGAGCGGAACGGTTGCCGCCTCCACGAAAGGCGCCACGCTCAAAACCTCACAACTGAATCTCGACTCCACCGGCGCATTCCAGGTTGCGAGTTACACTGCGGATAAGTCGCATCAGAATTTCGACTTCGTCACCTATGCGCTGCGAACGAACGAGCGCGGCAATCCGACTTGGATTGTCACGATTCAGAATCAATCGCGCGCGCCTCTCGGCACCATCCACATCAACGCGAACAAAGGGAACGTGACGCGGGTTGAGGGCATGTATCGCGGGGCGAACATGGCGCACGTGGAGCAGGATCCCGCTGACGATCGGCGCTCCGGTCGCATCGAGCCTGGTGTTCCTGAGCCCGACGATCAATACACGGGCGACGAGGAGAGTGGCGACATTGTGGACGGCGACGAAGTGGATGAAAGCGATGGCGACGAGAACATCGTGAAGGCCCAGATCAAGCGCATGTTCCGTCAGACGAAGCGCGGCGCGCAGCAAATCTTTGAGCGCGCGCGGCGCAACTTCGACGATTTCATCAGCCGCCGCGGCTGACCGCTGTTCCTGTAGCGGCCGTCTATGACCGCCGCAGCGCCAGCCAAGATCCTCCGCGGTCTCTACCCGTCACGCGAAGCCGGCTGCGAGTGCCGCCTTGCAATTCCCGGCGCAGCATTCGTAATTGCCGGCGGTGATCTCCGAACAACAAGCGACTTCCTCCGCGCGCTCGTGGCAGGGAGTGCAACAAGGCTGGCGCCCGTTGTACGGCGATTTCGAGCAGCAGGGAATCAGTCTCGAGTGGCACGATTTTCGGGCGCAGCAGCCGCTTGATTGGGGCGGCAGCTTCCGCCCGCAGAGCGTGGAGTTCTGTTTGAATCTGGCTGGCCGCGGCGCCATCGGCTCTGACGCGCAGGGCGATTATGTCTCCGGCAGCGCTGGCTACTACTCGATTGCGGATGAGCCGCTGCCCGCAATACGTCGCGCGCACGATCGACACCAGTTTGTTACCCTCGAGTTCTCGCGCGGTCACCTCCGGAAGCAACTGGCGGATTGCGAAGCGGATCTCGAGCCGCAGATGCGCCGGGCCATCTTCGCGGACAAGCAAGGCAGCATTGTCTCAACGCCCCGCACGATGGGCAGCGAGCAACGGAAGGTCGTGAGCAGTCTCCTTGCGCCGCCGGTCGCGAAAGCCGCGCAGAGCCTTTGGTATCAGAGCAAGTCGCTCGAGCTGATGGCACACTTTCTTTTCGCGCCGAAAGATCCGGAACTTTTCTGCATGCGGCAGAAGCGCGTCGCGCGCGATCGCGTTGAACGAACCAAGGAATTGCTCGTGCGCGATCTAGCGAATCCGCCCACCTTGGAAGCGCTCGGCCAGGAAGTGGGCTGCAGCCCGTTTCATCTCAGCCGCATCTTCTCGCGTGAAGTGGGCCTGACGATCCCGCAGTTCCTGCGCAACCTGCGCATGGAACGCGCGGCGGAACTGCTGCGCAGCGGGCGCTACAACGTGACCGAAGCGGCCACCGAAGTCGGTTATGCGAGCCTCAGCCATTTCAGCAAAGCGTTCTGCGAAACGATCGGCTGTTGCCCTGCGCTCTACCCGATGGCGAAGCACGTCGTGCCCGATCGCTGAGTGTTTGCCGGGCCCATACGCCTGCAACGCGCCGCGGTCGGCGTTTGACACAAACGCCGCTCCAACGACTTCCGTCGTGACGCAGCGCAACGGTTCATGCAACATCCCGTTCATGAAAATCCGCCGCGCGCTCATCTCCGTTTCAGACAAAACGGGCGTGGCGGAGTTTGCGCGTTCGCTTGAAAAACAAGGCGTCGACATCATTTCGACCGGCGGCACCGCTGAGCTCTTGCGCAAACAAGGGGTGCCGGTGCGCGACATTTCGAGCTTCACAGATTTTCCTGAAGTGCTCGAGGGACGCGTGAAAACGCTCCACCCACGGGTCCATGGCGGCTTGCTCTATAAACGCGGCAATGCCTTGCACGAGCGAGAGGCACAAGAGCACGGCTTTCAGCCGATCGATCTCGTGGTGGTGAACCTTTACCCCTTCGAAGCGACCATCGCGCAGCCGGGCGTGACTTTGGCGGAAGCGATCGAGCAAATCGACATCGGCGGTCCTTCCATGATCCGGAGCGCGGCGAAGAACTACGAGGCTGTTACCATCGTGGTCGATCCCTCGGATTACGCCACCGTGCTCGAGACGATGAAGGACAATGAAGGTGCGACCACGCTGCGTTTGCGCGAGCGGCTCGCTATTAAAGCATTCTTCAAAACATCAGAGTACGATCGGAGGATTGGGAATTTCCTGAACCAGAAACAAACGACGGACGCTTCCTTCTCACTCTCCCTGCCGCTCGTCACCCGACTGCGCTACGGCGAGAACCCGCATCAACGCGCAGCCCTCTATGGCGACTTCGATGAATGCTTCGAGAAGCTTCACGGCAAGGAGCTTTCGTTTAATAACATCCTGGATATCAGCGCGGCGACGAACCTGATCGGCGAATTCGACGGGCCCGCGGTCGCGATTCTGAAACACACAAACCCGTGCGGTGTCGGGACAGATGAAGATTTGCGCGCTGCCTGGGAAAAGGCTTTTGCGACGGACAAGCAGGCTCCCTTTGGGGGAATCATTATCTGCAATCGCCCCATCACGGATGCACTTGCGAAAGCGATCAGCGAGATCTTCAGCGAAGTGATCATCGCGCCTGATTTTGCGCCGGGAGCCCGCGCGCTCTTTCAAAAGAAAAAGAACCTGCGCTTGATCCGGGCTTTGCCTGTCACATCACCGCAGAAAGCCGCTTCGGACATACGGTCCGTTTGCGGCGGCGTGCTCGTGCAGGATAGGGACCTGGCCGATCCGGTTGAATCTGCGAGGAAAGTTGTCACGAAACGGCGCCCAACCGAGGCGGAGCTGGCGGCAATGATCTTCGCCTGGCGCGTGGTCAAGCACGTGAAGTCGAATGCGATAGTCTATGCGGGCGCGGATCGCACGCTGGGGGTTGGCGCGGGGCAGATGTCGCGCGTCGACGCCTCGCGCATTGCGGTGTGGAAAGCGCAGGAAGCGGGTCTCTCGTTAGGCGGAAGCGCCGTCGCGAGCGACGCCTTCTTCCCGTTCGCCGACGGCCTGCTTGCCGCAGCCGATGCGGGCGCGACGGCGGCGATTCAGCCGGGGGGATCGGTGCGAGACGAGGAAGTAATCGCGGCGGCGAACGAGCGCAACATGACGATGATCTTCACCGGCGTTCGCCATTTCCGGCATTGAATCTGAGAGGCGCCGACCTCTCCGTGTGAAGCTTCTGGCCTGCGCGGTCGGTCGACGATGTACCCTCAGTGTCGGCTCACGCGAAGCGCCCGCGAGCCCCCGATGCCGCAGCCTCAGAAGCGGAACCGATCGCCCTCCCTCGACACGAACAGGAACTCCACGAAGCGAATGCAGATTTGTGAGACACGGACGCTTCGTAAGTGCGATTCGCGAAATACGGCGTGAACGCGTAACTCAGGCGCGGCTTCGGGCGCCGATCCGAGCGAAGTGGCAAGCGCACACGATCAGCCCTCCACAGAGAAGTAGCGTGAGGGTGCTACCAGTTTCTGGGACGACAGAGGGAGCAATGTGTACAGTCGCGTTTGAGGCGACAGAGGTGTCGGTTCTGAAGTTCGCCACGCCTGTCCGCCCGTCAGAGAGTGTGACGGTGATTTGCACACCCTGAAAAGCGCCAAGCGTCCCGCCAAGTTTGCTACCGAGGCCGTCGATATCCGCGGCGAACTGCAGTCGGTCCCCTGGCGCGAATGCGTCAGGAGCGAATGCCATCTCCACAATTTTGGGATTTGGACAAGCGATTAAAAAGAAAATTTGAACAGCGTTCAAACCAGAACTCGATCCAGCGTCGAAAATTGGCGGGGTCTGATTCTGATAGTTGCCTACGCTATCGAAGTCGAAGAACCCTCTCCAGGCATCTCCAGTACAACGGAGGCGATTCGCTCTTCCGGCGCGCCATACTGAAATACAACACCTCAAAAGCCGCGCGTCTCGTTCGCAAATCCAATGGCAAAACTCTCGATCGTGATCGCCTGCAGGTCGCCGGCGAATGGCAGGAAGAACAGCATCCAACATCTACGCAGCATCCGGCGATCATGGCACGATCCGCTTGCCATTCGATGAAAAAGATCACAGCGGTTTGAACAAATTCTTCCGGTTAGCGGCCGGAGGCGCGAGTAGTAATTTTTAAAACGACTACCCGGACATCAGGGAGGACGCCCTCTGCCGCTGGCCGGCAGCGCTAATCAGGCGGCGTTTGCTGGCATTGGAATGTGCCCTGCGATGGGTTCACGCAGATCGAGCTTCCTGCAAGAGCTTCCGATCAGACGGGTTGAATGCTGTGGATTTGGGTGTGTTGAAACTACCTCGCAGTAATCAGCTTCGCTTCGGGGATAAGCGGCAACAAGCTGTGGGGCGCCCGTTGAATCCAAGGTCATAAAAATGGCGCAGTGAAGCCGTTCGCTGCGGTGAGTGGGCAGCGTCCACTTCAGCGGCGTGCGTGTCTGTAGTCGTTAGCGCCTGAATGTGCCGAGCGCGGCGCCAAGGAAATTCAACGCGACCTAGGCGCCCATGCAGTTTAATTGCAGCGGAGGGAGCCGAATGGTCGCAGCCGCCCGATAGTTCTGTGTCCGAACCAGAAGAAAACTATGAATACAGACAAAGACAGAGATGCAAATCGAGATCCAATCACCGGCGCTCCCGGCTCTCACCCAGTGGGAACCGGTGTCGGGGCAGCTGGTGGTGGCGCAACAGGCGCGGCCATTGGGGCAGTGGCAGGTCCCGTGGGAGCCGTGGTCGGGGCAGCAATCGGCGCCGTCGCCGGCGGTTACGCCGGCAAAGGGGTGGCCGAGATGATCGATCCCACCGCGGAAAACGCTTACTGGCGCGACAACTACCGCGACGAGTCCTATGTCAATCGGGACTTGGATTACGATCAATACGAACCCGCCTATCGGACGGGCTACACTGGCTACGGCAAGTACGCCGGCAGGAAATGGGATGACGTTGAGAATGACCTCGAGAGAGACTACGACCAAGGCAAGGGCAGCTCGAGTCTGGCTTGGTCCGATGCCAAACACGCTTCTAAAGCAGCCTGGCACAAAGTGGAACGCGCGCTTCCGGGCGACGCGGACGGCGATGGTCGGTAAGCTTAAGTAGGAAACAAATCAACGGCCCGCGAACTGCAGAGTTCGTGGGCTTTTTTGTTGCCGTGGGCCTAGTGTTGAACGAACCCACGCACAACCACCCGACGACATGCGGTTGGAAACAATTAACGGCCTACAAATAAGCTGCCGCTTCCCACAAGTTGCACGAGGCGACAGTTCTGCGAGATGAGGCGTGCAAGATTCTGATCGATCAAATCGAAAAGCGCCCGGAGGACGCCTATCCCGCTCACATACTTTACGCAAGAGCTCGACTGGTGGAATAATGGCCAACGCGGCCCGCTGAACGCCGACTAATAAATGCCTTGCGCGACGACGTCACCAGTTACTGCAAGCGATATCCGCACTCGCGGCGGCTGCAGGAGCTGAAACGAAAGATTGACGAGAGGTATCTCGACTTCGCTGGACCCGCGGGTTCGAGCGTCCAGGAAGGAGAGTAATCTTGCGGCACTTCAGTCGGCCCGGTTTGCCATCGAACCAGAATTTGATTCGAAAAGTCGCGAGTTTCCAATGTCCACCGTTTGGTCCCGAGACGAAGGCGAAGCCGCGGTGACGGGTCACTGCGGCATGCTCGCAAACGAACTCCGCGGCGAGCCGTTCAACAAAGCACTTTGGCCTCGTGACGCTGCTTGACGAGATGCACGAGCGGGGGAGCGCTCCGATCACGCTCTCCATGAATGCGCTTGTTTCGCAAAACCATCAATCTCGCGTTCAGGCGGTTCCCCGGCCCTCCCTTCTAAAGGGCGAACTCCTCCTGCAGGTCATGGCCTGTTGAGTCTGCTTTGCGGATTTTCGTAAGATCCGTTTTCGATCGTCGAACTCAGGCTGACCTCGCCCCTCGATTCCATGCGCAGGAGATATGCATCGTAAGCGGTTTACGATATGCTCTGTTTGGAACTATTCGAACGGCTGGTGCCGGATCGCCTTCGCTTACTGCACCTGCGGAGCATTTCGGGATGGATGCCGTGCCCTTGCAATTGCGCGAGGGCGACGTGCATGCGGAACACGAGTGCGGCGATCAGGCCTAAATACATCGCGGCCATCGTCCAGCGTTGTGCGGGCTTGATTTTGTAAAAGCGCTGTTCTTCTTCGGTCCGTTTGCAGCGTATACGTGACTCACGTATATCATCACGATTACGCTGCTTGCAGCTGACAATGAACAGCAAGGTACATCCATCGTAATCGGCTTACGATGCCCCGTTTTAACGGCTGGTGCCGGAGCGCTTTTATTGCACCTGTGTCCGCGTTTTCGGATGGATGCCGTGGCCTTGCAATTCGGCGAGGGCGACGTGCATACCGAAGACGAGCGCGGCGATCAGGCCGAAATACATCGCGGCCATCGTCCAGCGTTGCGCGGGCTTGATCTCGTAGAAGCGCTGTTCTTCTTCGGTCCGTTTGCGGAAG
>JACCTI010000285.1 GCA_013812515.1 Chthoniobacterales bacterium | reverse complement strand
TGAAAATGAGCTCGCCGCAAAACGCAGCGAACTGGACGGGATTGATGCCCGTGTGAGCGAAGCTCGCGCGGAAGTGCAGCGTCTCCAGAGCGAGATGTCGTCGCACCGGAGCCGCATCGATTTCAACTGGCAGCGCGCGCAGGAGATATCGGAATTGATCGAGCGGTATGGGGCCGACATCACTGCGGCGGAAACGAAACGCCATGAGCAGGCGAACAAGATACAGCAAACCGACGCACTCATTGCCAGCACAACGGAGCTGCTCGAATCCAAACAGAATGAACTGAACGAACTGAGCCAGCGCGCCGCGCAATTGCGTTCCGAGCGCGCCGCGCGGGAAGCAGAGTTGCAGGCCCTGCAAGGCACGCTGGGCAAAGGGGAGAATCGGATCGCGGCGCTCACCGATGAAGTGACAGGAATGAAAGCGCGGCGTGATGCAACGCTCAGCCGCATCGATGAGCTCGCCCGCGAGATCGGCAGCGCCTCAGCTGCACGCGATCAGGCGCAGGCGGCGCTGGGCAACGCTCGTAACGCACACGAACATGAGCAGGCAACGGTTGAGGGATTTTTCAATGCGTTCCGCGCGGCCGAGGGACAACTACTGGCTGATCAGAAAGCGCTCGGGGATGCGGAAAAGGAGTTCTTCCGTATCGAGAGAGCGATCGCGGAAAAGAGTTCGCGCCTCGATATTCTGCGTCAGCTAAATGAAGAAGGTGAAGGTCTCGCGAAAGGTTCGCAGGCCGTCCTGAAAGGCCTCGACGATCCGAAGAGAATCCGCCCCGCTCTCGCCGGCGCATTGGTCTCTAGTTTGAACGTGGACCGCGAATTTGTCCCCGCGCTCGAAGCGGCTTTGGGTCGCAATATGCACGCTGTTGTGCTGCAGAATCCGGAGTTCGCGCCCGAGATCTTGCGGCATGTTACGAAGCACAGTCTCGGCCAGGCTGCTCTCGCCCTTCCGGAGCTCGCCGCCTCCACAAGCGACGATCATCTGGTCGATCTGCCGGATGACGCCGTCGCCTGGGCGATCGACAAAGTGAACGCGCCGGCGGCGGTCGCTCCACTCGTTAGGCGTTTGTTGCGCGGCGTGGTCATCGTTCAAGAGTTCGAGACCGCGGTTCGGCTGAAACGCGAGCATCCGGTGCTCCAATTCGCGACCCTCGCCGGTGAATTCATTTCCACCGCCGGCGTTATCTTCGGTGGCACAGCGAACAGCAACAGCACGTCGCTCCTCGGGCGAAATGTTTTGATTAGTGATACGGCGGCCGAGCTTCAACATCTTGCAACGGAGCGCGGCGGCACTTCCACGCTTTGTGAAGACAAACGAAGCATCGCTGCTTCCGCCCTCGCGGAACTCGAAGCGGCACGTGGCCGGCATCAAACGGCTCACCTCGAGCAATCACACTCCGCGGCTCAGGTTCTCCTTCTGGAACATCAACTCCGTGCGGCCGAAGATCGGGTGCAGCGTTTCGCGATCGAACGGTCCACGCTCGAGCAGCAAACCGGTTTCGCCGCCGAACGCATCGCGCAGTTGGAAGAAGAACTCTCTGCGCTGATCGCTTCTGTGACCGAACAGCAGGCGCGCAAAGTAGCCGCGGCTGACGCCAACGAACAGGCGCGCCTTCGTGAAGAAGAGACTGCCGAAGTGCTGCAGACGGTGCGGCTCGCGGTCGCGACTGAGCGGCAGCGGCACGAAAGTTTGTTGAGTCAGCGCCAGCCGATGACCGCCCGCGAGGCCGAGCTCGGTGAGTTGATCGACGCCCGGCGGAGCGACATCGCCAGGTACGAACGGCGGCTCGAACTGCAAAGCACTGAGTCGGAGCAGGCCGAAGCTGCTCTCACCGCACGGCAGGCGGATCTCGCGGTAGCAGAGGAAAACGTTTCCGCGATTTCTGCGAAACGCGCCGCGCTGCTCGGAATCGTCAACCGTGGGGAAGCAGAGCTGCGCGCGGTCCGCAGCTCGTTGGACAAGCTACATGACGCGCGCGGCCAGGAGCAGGTGCGGCAGACCCAATTGCAGCTCCGTGTCGAGAATCTGCTCGAGCGTGTCACGCGACGTTACCAGGTCGACTTACGTGAGTTCGCCCGCGATCAATACGGGTTTCAGAAAACTCTGCGCGTGCAGTTAAAGCGTCGCGCAGTGCCGGACTCGGCGATCGCGGGCGTCGGACCCGAAGCGAACGGCTTTCAGCGGTCGGAGTCATCCGCAAGTTCGCAGCACGATGCCGCTAGCGGCAACCTGAAAGGTCACGCCCCCGAGGAAAGCGGCGCTCCTCTTGAATCGGATGCTCTTTTCGAAGTTGAGGCTGCGCAGCTCGAAACGATCATCGCTGATCTCACCCGCCAGCTCGACAACATGGGTCCGGTGAACCTCGATGCCGTGCACGAGTATGACGAGCTCGAAGAACGTCACCGTTTTCTCGAGGCGCAAAATAACGATCTCTCCGCGTCAAAAAAAGAACTCCTCGACGTCATCACGAGAATCAACAGCACGACACAAAAGCTCTTCGCCGAGACGTTCTCGCAGGTGCAAATTAACTTCCGCGAAATGTTCGCCGAACTCTTCGGGGGCGGCCGCGCGGGTCTCTCGTTAGTCGATGAAAGTGATCCGCTGAACTGCGGGATCGACATCGTGGCGAAACCGCCGGGCAAGCAGCTCCAGTCTATTTCGCTGCTCTCCGGGGGCGAACGGACCATGACGGCGGTCGCACTGCTCTTCGCCATCTACATGGTGCGCCCGAGCCCGTTCTGCATCCTGGACGAAATGGATGCGCCGCTCGACGAATCGAACATCAACCGGTTCATCAAAATGCTCGATCGCTTCGTCGAGCAGAGCCAGTTCATCATCATCACGCACAACAAGCGCACGATCGCGAGAGCCGCTGTCCTGTACGGCGTGACGATGGAAGAACGCGGCGTGAGCAAACTGGTCGGGATGAGACTGGCCGCGGATCGAGGCAGTGATGGCCAGCTCAAAGCGCCGCCGCGAAACGGTGCGACGCAGCGGCATCACGCGGAGGAACCTGTGGAGCAAGAGCTGGCGTTGAGCCGGTAGCCGTTCGCGCGCGCATCTACGGGGAGCGCACGCTTGTAGCGTGCTGGTTTCAGCATTCTGCCGAAACGAACTTCAAGGGAATGCATGGCGTGAGGTCTCTTTCCCGTCGACAGCCGGACCAAAGTTCGTGACTCGCGAAGGCTTTCGGAGTCACCAGGACGCTGCAAGCGTGCGCTCCCACCGCGAGCTGGCGCTCAGACGGATTGTAGCGGTGCTT